>JACQPZ010000024.1 GCA_016207265.1 Candidatus Latescibacterota bacterium
AGCGGACCCCGGTCGCGGCTCCCCGGAGCGGATTGAAGCGCGCCGCCCGGAAGAGCGCCTAGCCCGGAATCGCACGATCCGTGCGAGGGCTCCTGATCACCCTGGAGGGGATCGAGGGCTCGGGCAAGACGACGCAGGCTTCCCTTCTCCGCGACGCGCTTCGCTCGGAGCGGATCCCGGTCTGCCTGACCCGCGAGCCCGGCGGCTCCCCGATGGCGGAGCTGATCCGGGACCTGATCCTCACGCCGCGGGAGGAGCCTTTGGCTCCCGAATCGGAGCTTCTTCTCTTCCTTGCGGCGCGGGCGCAGCACGTGGCGCGGACCGTCCGTCCGGCGCTCGAGCGCGGGGAAGTGGTGGTCTGCGACCGGTTCACGGACGCGACGGTAGCCTATCAAGGGGGCGGACGGACGATTCCGGAGCCGTTTCTGAGGAGCCTGAACCGCTGGGCGACCGGGGGGCTCGAGCCCTCGCGGACGTACCTCATCGACGTCCCCGTTGACGTGGGGCTCGCCCGGGCCAAGGGACGGAGCGGGCCGGCGGGGCCGGATCGGATCGAAGCCGAGGCCCGCGGGTTCTTCGAAGCCGTGCGGGCCCGGTATCTGGAGCTTGCCCGACAGGAGCCGGAACGGATCGTCGTGCTTCGGGGTACGGACCCGGAGGAGGCTTTGGCGCATCAAATCAGGGACGACGTTCATCGGATCTTGAGCGGCCGGACACCCAACGTGCAGAGGTAACCACTTCATGAACCGGAGACAGATCGTTGCGGTAAGCCTGCTGGTCGTCGCGTTGCTCGCCGGCACGTGGGCCGTCGCCCGCGTGCAGGAATCGACCGACAACACCTACGCCAACATCGAGCGGTTCATCCAGGTTCTGACCAAGGTCCGCGACAACTACGTCGAGCCGGTCGGCAGCGACAAGCTCATGGACTCGGCGATCCGCGGGATGCTCCGGACCCTCGATCCCTATTCGCAGTATCTCGACAAGGAGGAAGCGGAGCGACTCGAGACGACCACGCACGGGTCCTTCGGCGGGATCGGGATCTCGATCGGCATGCGCGACCACTGGGTCACCGTGATCGCGCCCATCGAGGGCACCCCGGCCTGGAAGGCGGGGATCCTGGGCGGCGACCGGATCATCAAGATCGACGACGTCTCGTCGGAGGGGCTCTCCCTCGACGACGCGATGAAGAAGATGCGCGGCGAGCGCGGGACGAAGGTGAAGCTGACGATCCTCCGGGAGGGCCGCGAGAAGGCGCTCGAGTTCGAGATCGTCCGCGACATCATCCAGATCAAGAGCGTCCCGTACGCGGGTCTTCTCTCGAACGGGGTCGGATACATCCGCCTCTCGCAGTTCTCGGAGCGGAGCCGGCAGGAGATGGACGCGGCCTTCGCGAAGCTCGACAAGCTCCATCCGCGCGGCCTGATCCTCGATCTCAGATTCAACCCGGGCGGGCTCCTCTCGCAGGCCGTGGAGATCGCCGAGGAGTTCACGCCGCGCGGCAAGAGGATCGTGTACACGCGGGGCCGCGATCCCTCGCAGAATCGCGACTTCAACTCGACGTCGGATCATGTGCACGACGGGTATCCCATCGTGGTCCTCACGAACCAGTGGACCGCGTCCGCGTCCGAGATCGTCTCCGGAGCGCTCCAGGACCTCGACCTCGGGCTCGTGGTCGGGAAGACGACGTTCGGCAAGGGGCTCGTCCAGACCGTCATTCCGCTCACGCGGAGCGTGAAGGGCCCGAAGCTCAAGCTGACGACCGCGAAGTACTACACGCCGAGCGGCCGCAGCATCCAGAAAGACGAGCAGCTCAAAACGGGCGCGCTCGCCGAAGGCGGCGACACCGACGACGGCGAGCCTGCCGATTCTGCGGTTTCCACGAAGCCCCGCCCCGAATTCCGCACGGAGATGGGACGCGTCGTGTACGGCGGCGGCGGCATCGCGCCCGACGTGGAGCTTGCCGACGTGAAGCTCCCGCGCGTCATGGAAGACCTGGAAGCGAAACAGGTCTTCTTCAAGTACGCCGTGAAATTCGCCGCGAAGCACAAGGACCCGCCTGCCGGCTACGCCGTCAGCCCGCAGATCCGGGACGAGTTCCGCCAGCTCCTCGCGGACGAGAAGGTGGAGGTCAACGCCGACTCGCTCGCGGCGGCCCAGCGCTGGGTGGACAACGGCATCCGGCGCGAGCTGGGCCGGCGCTTCGGGGGCGAGGAGGAGGCGTATCGGATCGCGCTCGAGGACGACGAGCAGGTCAAGGCCGCCGCGGCGCTCTTCGACCGGGCGCCGACTCTGCCCAAGCTCCTCGCCCTGGCTTCGGAGCTGAGCAAGAACAAGGCTGTGGCGTCGCCGACCGAATCCGCGAAGGGCATCCGCTAGGAGCCATGCGTGCCGGGCCGGTCGAGCTTCCGGGCCGAGTGCTTCTCTCCCCGCTCTGCGGGGTGACCGACTCGCCGTTCCGGCGCATCGCGCGCCGTCACGGCGCCGCGATGGTGTTCTGCGAGATGACCTCCTCGGACGGGCTCGTGCGCCGGAATCCCAAGACGTTCGAGCTGCTCGAATACCGGCCGGAGGAGCGCCCCATCGGCGCCCAGCTCTGCGGATCCGATCCTCAAGTAATGGCGGACGCCGCGAAGGTCTGCGAGGATCTCGGGTTCGACACCCTTGACTTGAACTACGGCTGCCCCGTGCGGAAGGTCATCGCGCGGGATGCGGGCGCCGCGATGCTCACCGATCTCGACCGCCTCGAGCGCGTCACGTCGGCGGTCGTGAACGCGGTTACGATCCCCGTCACCGCCAAGATCCGAATCGGCTGGGACCAGAACTCCACGAACGCCCCCGACGTCGCGCGCACGCTCGAGCGATCGGGGGTGAAGTGGGTCGCCGTCCACGCGCGCGCCCGGTCGGAGAAATTCGCGGGCCACGCTCACTGGGAGGTGATCGCCGAGGTGAAGCGGAGCACGGCGCTCCCGGTGATCGGGAACGGGGACGTGAAGGAGCCGGAGGACGCGGTCCGCATGGTCCGGGAAACCGGCTGCGACGGCGTCATGGTGGGGCGCGGCTCCTTCGGCAACCCCTGGCTCTTCCGGCGCGCGCAGCGGCTTCTGGACGGAGAGGATCCCGGTCCCCTCCCGTCGCCCCGGGAGCGGATCGAGACCGCGATCGCGCACCTCCACGACCTCGCCGCGAGGAAGGGGGACTACGCCGCGATCCTCATGCGAAAGCACGTGGCGTGGTACGTCCGCGGCCTCTACGACAACTCCACCCTCTGCCGCGAAGTGAACCACAGCGAAACGCCGGCCGAGACCGAAGCGCTCCTCCTCCGGTATCTCGAGAAGCTCGAAAGCGAGCCGCAGCCCGTCGACCAGGGTGTCGCGGAGTCCGGCGAGTCTGAGCGGAACGGGAGAGGGGCGGACGCGCATGGACCGAGCCCGGCTTCGTAAGCTACTCCTCGTCGTCCGTCGCGGCCGAATCACGACGCGGCGCGCCATCGACGAGCTGGCCCACCTACCATTC
>JACQPZ010000025.1 GCA_016207265.1 Candidatus Latescibacterota bacterium
CATCCGAGAGACGGCCGACCGGCGGTGCGCCGAGCTACGCCGACGCCCCCTTGGGATTATCGGCAGATTCGCCGCCGCCTTGAGGGGGGGCCGGTCCGTTTGACCCTCGCGCAGGGCTGTGGTAGTCTTGGGCACTCGCTTGAAATTGCGGCAGTTAGAGATACCGCGTCGCGACCCCAGACCACCGTCTTTGCCCGAGGCATTACCCGACTCGCCATGAGTGAGATCGAGCTTCCAAAGGTCTACGACCACACCGACGTGGAGCGCCGGTGGTACGACCACTGGGTGGACCGGGGGTATTTCCGCCCGCGCGAGGACGGGGCGGGGCCGCAATTCATGACGCTCATTCCGCCGCCCAACGTGACCGGCACGCTCCACATCGGCCACGCCTTCAACCACACGATCCAGGACGTGCTGACCCGCTGGCAGCGGATGACCGGCGTGCCGACGCTCTGGCTCCCCGGAACCGATCACGCCGGGATCGCGACTCAGAACGTGGTGGAGCGCCGTCTCGCCTCGGAGGGAAAGACGCGACACGACCTCGGGCGCGAGGCGTTCGTGGCCGAGGTCTGGAAGTGGAAAGAGCACTATCACGCGCGCATCACGGCGCAGATGAAGCGCATCGGCGATTCGGTGGACTGGTCGCGCGAGCGATTCACGATGGATGAGGGGCTCTCCCGCGCCGTGCGGGAGGTCTTCGTGCGGCTCTACAAGAAGGGCCTCGTCTACCGCGGCAACCGGATCATCAACTGGTGCCCCCGCTGCTTGACCGCGCTCTCGGACGAAGAGGTGGATCACCAGGAGACGGACGGGAAGCTCTATTACCTCATGTACCCGATCAAGGGAACGCAGCGGCACGTCACCGTGGCGACGACGCGGCCCGAAACCATGCTCGGCGACGTGGCGGTCGCGGTGCATCCCAAAGACAAGCGCTTTGCGCCGCTCCACGGGAAGACCGTGATCCTCCCGTTCCTGCGCCGGGAGATCCCGATCGTCCTCGACGAGACCGTGGATCCCAAGTTCGGGACGGGCGCGGTCAAGGTGACGCCGGCGCACGATCCGAACGACTTCGAGCTGGGCAAGCGCCACGGGCTCACGCCCGTCACGGCGATGGATCCGTCCGCGGTGATGAACGAGAACGCTGGAGATTTCCGCGGGCTGAGCCGCGAGGAGGCCCGCGCCAAGATCGTGGACGCGCTTCAGGACCGCGGGCTCCTCGCCCGCGTGGAGCCACACCGGCACGTCGTGGGGCACTGCCAGCGCTGCGACTCGATCATCGAGCCCTACCTCTCGCTCCAGTGGTTCGTCTCGATGAAGCCGCTCGCGAAGCCCGCGCTCGAAGCGCTCCAGCGCGGCGAGATCACGATCCTCCCCCGGCGCTGGGAGAAGGTCTACATGCGCTGGCTCGAGGGGATCCGCGATTGGTGCATCTCGCGCCAGCTCTGGTGGGGGCACCGCATTCCGGTCTGGACCTGCGACGGGTGCTCCGAAACGATCGTCGAGGTCGAGGCGCCGACCCGCTGCCCGAAATGCGGCGGCGCGAGCTTGAAGCAGGACGAGGACGTGCTGGATACGTGGTTCTCGTCGTGGCTCTGGCCCTTCTCGACGCTCGGATGGCCCGAGAATTCGCGCGATCTCGATCGGTTCTACCCCTCGAGCGTCCTCATCACCGGTCCGGACATCATCTTCTTCTGGGTGGCCCGCATGGTGATGGCCGGCTACGAGTTCATGGGGAAAGGGCCATTCCCGGTCATCTACCTCCACGGGATCGTGCGCGACGGGCAGGGCAGGAAGATGTCGAAGTCGCTCGGAAACTCGGCCGACCCGATCGAGATCATGGAGAAATACGGCGCCGATTCGCTGCGCCTCACGCTCCTCCTTCTCTCGCCGCAGGGCGCCGACATCCATTTCTCCGAAGAGCGCGTGGACCTGGGGCGGCATTTCGCGAACAAGCTCTGGAACGCGTTCCGGCTCGTGGCCCCGCACCTGAAGGGCTACGTTCCGGACGAGCAGGCGGCCCGGCCCTATCTCACCGACGCGGACCACTGGATCCTGAGCGCGCTCTCGACGGCGGTCCGCCAGACGACGCGGAATCTCAAGGCGTACCGGATCGGGGACGCGGCGAAAGATATCTACGACTTCACCTGGCGGGAGCTGTGCGACTGGTATCTCGAGATGGCGAAGCCGCGGCTCTACGCCGGGCCCGACGCGCCGGGCGCGGACGCCGTCCGCTTCACCGTGCACCGCGTGTTCGATACCGTGCTCCGACTCCTCCATCCGTTCATGCCCTATCTGACCGAGGAGCTGTGGCATGCGCTTCCTGCCACCCAAGGAGACGTCTGCGTAGCCGAATGGCCGGTTCCCGCGCGCGGCGTCCACCGCGACGCCGAGGCGAAGATCGAGCTTTTGAAGGAGATCGTCGGCGCTGTCCGGAATCTCCGCTCCGAGATGAACATCCCGCCCGCGCGGAAGGCCCACGTTCTCATCCGCGCCGTCGGGGAAGAAGCGGAGATCATCCGCGGGCAGCGCGACGCGATCGCGCTGCTCGGAAAAGCGGAGCCTCTCGAAGCCGGGCCGGGGGTGAAGAAGCCTTCGGTCGCCGCCTCGGCCGTCGTGCGCGGGCACGAGGTGTTCCTCCCGCTCGAAGGGCTCATCGACGTGGAGACGGAGCGCAAGCGCTTGGAGAAGGAGCTGGAGAAGGTGATGCGGGACTTCGACACCTCGATGCGGAAGCTCCAGAATGAGGATTTCCTCGGCAAGGCGAAGAAGGACGTCGTGGAGCGCGAGCGGGTGCGCCTCGAGTCGCTGGGCGCGATCAAGGAGAAGCTCGAGCGGAATCTGGAGGTGCTCGGATGATGAGCCGCGCGGTGTTCGGATCCCAGCGAAATCGCTGGGCCGGTGCATTCGTGCTTGGCGGGCTGCTGGGCGGCGTGCTCGCCGCGGTGTCGGCTGCCGCGGGCGCGCCGGCCGCTGCGGCCGCCCCGCCCGCAGCCGCATCCAAGACGCCCGCCGCGCCCGCCGACCGCGACGTAGCGGTCACGGTGTACAACGACAACCTCGGCGTCGTGAAGGACCGCCGCAAGTTCGCGATCGCGGCCGGCGTCTCCGACCTCAAGTTCACCGACGTCGCCTCCTCGATCGATCCGACGTCAGTCCATCTCCGGCCGCTCGGGAAGAGCGAGATCGAGATCCTCTGGCAGGACTACCGGTACGATCTCGTCAGCACCGAAAAGCTCCTCGAGCGCTACGTGGATCAGCCGGTCGAGATCGCGACGAAGGACGACCAGGTGAGGCGTGGATCGCTCCTCGCGTTCGATCCCGGCTCCCTCGTGATTCAGGACGCGGCCGGGGGATTGTCGCTCCTGAGCCGGGCCGAGGTGCGCCAGGTCGGGCTCAAGGAGGTGCCGAAGGGCTTGATCACGCGCCCGACCCTCGTGTGGCGGCTCCGCGCGGAGGCCGCCGGCGAGCAGCCCCTCGAAGTGTCGTACATGACCGGCGGCATGGACTGGCACGCGGAATACGTCGCGGTGATCGAGGAGAGCGGCTCGAGCCTCGATCTTCAAGGCTGGGCTTCCGTCGAGAACCGCTCCGGCGCGACCTACGATGACGCGAAGATCAAGCTCGTGGCGGGCGCGGTGCACCGTGCGCCGCGACCCCGGCCGATGCCCTACTTGAAAGGCGCCATGGCCGTGGGGCGGGACGAGTTGGTCGTGGAGCGGGGCTTCTTCGAATACCACCTCTACGAGGTGGCTCAGCGCGCCACGCTCGCGAACAACGAGGTCAAGCAGCTCGGACTCTTCCATGCGACCGGCGTGCGCTCGGCGAAGAAGTTCACGTACGACGCCTCCGTCGATGCCCAGAACGTGCTGGTCCGGATGGAGTTCGAGAATTCCACGGCCGCCGGGCTCGGCATGCCGCTTCCCGAGGGGATCGTGCGCGTGTTCCAGCAGGACAAAGACGGCTCGCTCGAGCTGGCCGGCGAAGACCGTGTCCGGCACACGCCCAAGAACGAGACGGTCCGGGTCTCGGTCGGCTCCGCCTTCGACGTCACGCCCGAGCGCAAGCAGACCGACGTGAAGCAGGTCAGCGCCCGCATCGTCGAAGCCTCCTACGAGATCACGCTGCGGAATCATCGGAAGGACGCGGTGGACGTCACCGTTACCGAGCATGCGGACGGCCAGTGGGAGATTCTCGAGTCGAGCGCGCCCTACAAGAAGACGGACTCCCGCACGTTCGAGTTCACGGTCCGGTGCGAGCCGGAGAAGCCGCTCACGATCACCTACGCGATCCGGACCCGCTCGTGATCGACACGGCTCCCGCTCCGTTCAAGCTCGTCTCTCCCTATCCGCCCCGGGGCGACCAACCCCGGGCGATCCGGGAGCTGACCGAAGGGCTCGCGCGCGGAGACCGCCACCAGACTCTGCTCGGAGTCACGGGATCGGGGAAGACCTTCACGATGGCGAACGTGATCCAGGCGCTGGCCCGGCCGACGCTCGTGATCTCCCACAACAAGACGCTCGCGGCCCAGCTCTACGCGGAGTTCAAGGCGTTCTTCCCGGAGAACGCCGTCGGCTACTTCGTCTCCTACTACGACTACTACCAGCCCGAGGCGTACGTCCCCCAGACGAACACCTACATCGAGAAGGACGCCTCGATCAACGACGACATCGACCGGCTGAGGCTCGCCGCGACGAGCGCGCTCTTCGAGCGGCGAGACGTGATCGTGGTGGCGAGCGTGTCGTGCATCTACGGGTTGGGATCGCCGGAGGACTTCCGGCGCGAGATGCAGATGATCCGCGTCGGGGAGCGGATGAGCCGCGAATCGATCCTCGCGCAGCTCGTGCACAACCAGTATGTGCGGAACGACGTGGAGCTTCGGCGCGGCGTCTTCCGGGCTCGCGGAGACGTCGTGGAGGTCCAGCCCGCGTACGAGGAGACCGCGATCCGGATCGAGCTGAACGGAGACGAGGTGGAACGGATCGCGGTGTTCGATCCGCTTACCGGAAAGACGCTCCAGCCGATCCCGACGGCCGCGATCTATCCCGCCAAGCACTTCGTGACGACCCCGATCCGGCTCAAGGAGGGGATCCGGCTCATCAAGGAAGAGCTGAAGGAGCGGCTCGAGATCTTTCAACGCGAGGGGAAGCTCCTCGAAGCGCAGCGCCTCAAGATGCGGACCGAGTACGACGTCGAGATGCTGGGCGAGATCGGCTACTGCCCCGGCATCGAGAACTACTCGCGCCCGCTTTCCGGACGGAAGCCCGGAGAGCGGCCGCAGTGTCTCATCGACTATTTCCCGGGCGACTTTCTGCTCGTCGTGGACGAGTCGCACGTGACGATCCCCCAGGTCGGCGGCATGTACGAGGGGGACCGCTCGCGCAAGCAGACGCTCGTGGACTACGGCTTCCGGCTTCCGTCGGCGCTCGACAACCGCCCGCTCCGCTTCGACGAGTTCGAAGGGCTCACCGGCCAGACGGTGTTCGTCTCGGCGACGCCGGGGGACTACGAGCTTCGGAAGTCGGGCGGGGTCATCGTGGAGCAGATCATCCGCCCCACGGGGCTCATCGATCCCGCGATCTCGGTCCGGCCCACCAAGGGGCAGATCGACGACCTGGTGGAGGAGATCAAGCGCCGGGTGGAGCGCGGCGAGCGAGTCCTCGTGACCACGCTCACGAAGCGGATGGCGGAGGACCTGACCGAGTACCTGTTTCAGGCCGGCGTGAAC
>JACQPZ010000032.1 GCA_016207265.1 Candidatus Latescibacterota bacterium
CGCCGTGGGTTCTGAGATGCCGCGTCAGCGCGCGTGTGTCGACCTCGCTGATCCCCACGATCCCTGAGTCGTCGAGATATTGGTGAAGCGCTCCGCTCGCGCGCCACGACGAGGCGACGGTCGAGACCTCCCGAACGACGAAGCCCGCCACCTGGGGCCGTGTCGATTCCACGTCCTCGCGATTCACGCCGTAGTTTCCGATGTGGGGATAGGTCATCGCGACGATCTGACCGGCATAGGAAGGGTCGGTGAGCACTTCCTGATAGCCGCTCAGGGCGGTGTTGAACACCACCTCCCCTTCGGTCTCGCCGTGCCGGCCGAAGGAGCGGCCTTCGAAGAAAGCGCCGTCCTCGAGGGCGAGGCATGCCTTCGAGGAAGCCTCGGGGGATGGGGAGGCCCGGCGCTGCGCGGTCACGAGCCCGGAGCGTATCACATCCGCCGACTCGCGGGGAGGGATCGGTTTCGGGCAGGGATTTCGGGCGGCCGCGGCTGCCTGGATGCAGGGCGTGCCGCCGCGGCGCTCGCGCCGTCCTTCGCCTGCGCTATAGTCCCCTCGCATGAGGTCCCCTCCTGACGCCGCGTTCCGACTCTGGACCACCCCGCTCTACGCGCTTTTCGATTCGCTGGGTTCGAGCGCTCCGCCGAGACCGGCCGACTGCATCTTCGTCTTCGCGGGTCGGCCGGAGCGGAAGCGCTACGGGATCGAGCTGTGGAACCTGGGATTCGCGCCGAGGCTCGTTCTCAGCGTGGGCCGCTTCGAGTGGCGGAGCGTTCCCGAGCTGGGGCTACCCGACGGCGGGCTCGCCTCGCTCGCGCCCACCATCCCGCCCGGAAAGAGACATTTTTTCCTGGTCCTCGACTCGGAGGGCGCCCGCGCTCGCGCGGTCGAGGTCGGCGGACCCGGCACGTGGGCGGAGGCTCGCGCGCTGGCCGACACCATGAGCCGGGAGCGGCATCGCTCGGTTCTCGTCGTGTCGAGCTTCATCCACCTGCGCCGGGCGACCATGGTCGTGAGGCGGCGCATGCGCGCCCCCGGGATCGCGGTGGAAGAAACGGCGGTGCCGGAAGCGGCGGCGACGATCCGGCGTCAGGGATGGTGGAGCCGGCGCATGGAGCGCGACGCCGTCCTCCTCGAAGCGGTCAAGCTCGCGCTTTATTGGCTTCGGCTCCGGCTGCCGTGGTGAGCGCGGGATCGAACTCGTCCACCTGGATCGCATCGTCCCGCGCGGCCTCAGCCTCGCGGATTCGACTCGCCTCTTCGGCCGTGATCACAGCCGCCGCCACCGCGCGATCGAGGAGGCTCGACTCCGGACGGTGCGCGAGCGCTCCCGAGCGCACCGCGGCCCTGAGCTTGGTCTGCGCGGGGACGGCGAGCAGGATCCTCTCGAGCGCGGCCTCGAGCCTGCCGAGACCCGGATCGCCCGGACCCGGGACGTAGATGTCGCGCGTGAGGCGCGAGCGGACCTCGCGATCGTCGACGAGCGCGCGCGCGACCTTGGCTCCCAGCCGGTCGCTCGGCCCCCGGGGACGGGCTCCCAGCGGGAAGACGACGGCGCGCAGCACCCATGCCGCGGGCCGGTTCGGGAGGTTGTCGAGCACGCCCGCGAGGGCCGACTCGACCTCGTAGAGCGCCGTCTCGGAGCCCCACCGGAAGAATGGAACGTCCGCCGCGAGCCGGCCGTCGTCCCAGAACTTCTTCACCGTGGCGGACCCGAGGTAGAGCCACGCCAGAGCGTCCGCGAGGCGGCCGCTGATCTTCTCGCGACGCTTGAGCTGGCCTCCGAGGGTGGCCATCGCCGCGTCCGACACGAGCGCGAACGCCGCGCTCATGCGGGAGAATCGCGCCAGGTACTCCGCGACGGGCGCCGGAGCCGCGGGCCGCGCGAGCCGCGAGCCGGTGAGGGCATGGGCGAAGGCCCGCGCCGCGTTTGCGGCGAGGAACCCCATGTGGGCGAAGAACGCGCGGTCGAATCGTCCGAGGTCCCGAGCGGCGACCGCTTCCATCTCCTCGCGGACGTAGGGGTGGCAGCGGATCGCCCCCTGTCCGAAGATGATGAGCGAGCGCGTGAGGATGTTCGCGCCCTCGACCGTGATCCCGATCGGCACGGCCATGTAGGCGTGGGCCAGCGTGTTTCGTGGACCCTTCGAGATCCCGGCTCCCGCAAGGATGTCCATCGCGGCCGACACGACGGTGCGCATGCCCTCGGTCAGGTAGGCCTTCACGATCGCCGAGATCACGGCCGGCTTCTCGCCCGCGTCCACGGCCCCCGCGGTCAGCACCCTCGCGCCCGACATGACGTAGGCCATGCCGCCGATCCGCGCGAGAGGCTCCTCGATCCCCTCGAATCGGCCGATCGGCAGATCGAACTGCTCCCGCACGGTCGCGTACGCGCCGGCCACCCGCGCCGAGAGCTGCGCCGCGCCCGTGGCGAGCCCCGGCAGCGAGATGCCCCGGCCGGCCGCGAGATTCGACATCAGCATCTGCCATCCCTGCCCGGCCCGGGCTTTGCCGCCGATGATGCAGTCGAGCGGAACGAACACGTCCCTCCCGTAAGTCGGACCGTTCAGGAACGGCACGCCGAGCGGATCATGCCGCGCCCCGATCCTGATCCC
This sequence comes from Candidatus Latescibacterota bacterium, assembly GCA_016207265.1. Classification (GTDB taxonomy): domain Bacteria; phylum Eisenbacteria; class RBG-16-71-46; order SZUA-252; family SZUA-252; genus WS-7. The sequence goes on from JACQPZ010000032.1 coordinate 2,614, forward strand.
GGGGAGATGAGGTGGTATGAGCGCGAGGGTGATCCCGACATCCTCCCGATCGCCGAGGAGATGGTCCGGATCGTAGAGGTGGAAGGCGAGCCCGATGAGTGTCGTGACCGGGCTCAGCGTGATGTAGCGTTTCCGCCAGTTGAGCCGCATGCCGAGGATTTCCCTGCCGTCGTATCTCCCGCGGCAGACGATCCCCGTGCTCTTCGTGGAGGCGGCGTCGCTCCCGGCCTCGGGGCCCGTCAGGGCGAAGCACGGAATCTCCTCCCCGATCGCGAGCCGCGGCAGGTAGTGGCGCTTTTGCTGCTCCGTGCCGTAGTGGAGCAGAAGCTCGGCGGGACCCAGGGAGTTCGGCACCATGACGGTGACCGAGGCGGCGACGCTGCGGCTCGAGATCTTCGTCACGACCGCGGAGTTCGCGTGCGCTGAGAATCCGAGCCCGCCGAACTCCTCGGGAATGATCATTCCGAAGAATTTCTTCTCCTTGATGTACTTCCAGACCTCGGGCGGAAGGTCGCGGTCCCGCTCGATCGTCTGCTCGTCGAGCATGCGGCACAGCTCTTCGACCGGGCCGTCGAGAAACGCGCGCTCGCGGTCCGAAAGCGGCTTTCGCTGGAACGCGAGGAGCTTTCGCCAGTCGGGCTTCCCGGAGAAGAGATCCCCGTCCCACCAGACCGTTCCCGCTTCGAGCGCGATCCGCTCCGTATCGCCCATCTTGGGGAGCGCGCGGCCCATCGCCCGCATGAGGAACGAGCTGAGCAGAGGCCGGCGAAGCGCGGGCAGGACGAGGACCGCGACCAGCGCGACAACGATGATGAGCCAAACGATCATGATCAGACCCTCTCCGAGACTTCGAATCCGTCCTTCACGATACGATTCCGGAGCGCGAACCGAAAGGGGTTCGAAAGTAGCAGTTCGGGTGCGCACGCAGGGGAGCGCCGGGCCGCTCGGACGGCCCATGATCTATCGGCACTCCCCGGCGGAATCTTCAGGCCGGCTTCCTCCCGTACGCCGTGACGGAGATCCCGCCGAGCCGCTCCTCGAGCGAAACGTCCGTGAACCCGACCTCCCGCATCGCCGCCGCGACCGCGTCCTGCCCGGGGTAGGCGCGCAGGGACTCCACGATGTGCCAGTACGTGTCCGCGCGGCGGTGGAGCAGGAGGCCCCAGACCGTTCCCATGGCGAGTAGATACCCCAGCGCGAGGCGGCGATACCACCGCCGTTTCGGGAGCCCGAAATCGAGGCACACGATCACCCCCCCGGGACGGAGCAGTCGGAAAATCTCGGCGATGCTCCTGCGGATGTCCGTGAGGTAGCGCAGCCCGTAGGCCATCGTGACGGCGTCGAACCGCCGCGCGGCGAAGGGAACCGCGTTCAGATCGCCGTGGACGATCTCGATTCCCGGGTCGCCGGCGCACTTCCTCCTGGCCTCTTCGATCATGGCCCGGCTTCGGTCGAGTCCGACGATGCGGGCGCTCGGCAAGGCCCGTCGCAGGAGAAGCGGGATCGCCGCCGTCCCGGTGGCGAGGTCGAGCACGTGGCCCCGCGGAGTGTCGTTCGGGAGCCATGCGACGACGCTCGCTTTCCAACGACGGTCCTGCCCGAACGAGAGCAGCGTCGTCAGGAGGTCATATCGTGCGGCGATCGCCGCGAAGATCGAGTCCGCATATCGGGCCCGTCCTTCGCGGTCCAGTGGCCATTCGCGAAGGTGCGCGCTCACATGAGGTTACCTTGCGAAACTAATGGATCGCGCGAAACTAGATCGCCAGCCAGTACGTGACCTTCGCGAGGACCTTGTTCTCGGGTTCGTTGTGGAAAAGGCTGCTCAAGCGGAGATCGTTGTCGAACGATCCGGGCGAGGCGCCGCGCGTCTCCGCTTCCGATCGAGCCTGCGTCCATACGAGGAAGAAGGTGCTCCCGGGCCGGTACTCCCACCGGTACACCGCGTTCCAATTCACGGCGGCGTAGCTGAAATCGTAATTCCTCGCCTCGACGCCGGGCTCTACGTACGGAATGAACTCGTAGGAGTCCGCCTTCGCCAGCTCGCGTAGCCCGCTGTAGTCGCCCACCGTCAGGAACGGCTGGGCGTAGATCTCCAGGGACTTGTCGCGGCTGAAGAGCAGGTTCGTGCGGAGCGTCAGGCTCGCCGTTCTCTGGTGGATCCTCCCGAACACGTAGCTCAGCCCTCCGATTCCCATTCCGTACGGCCGCAACGCCAGATCGACCGTCTCGAGATACTGGGTGTCGTCCTGCCGGTTGTGGAACGAGACCTCCATCTCGTGGCTGACCGCGCTGCTCTGGTTCCACTGGAGCCCGATCTCCGCGTTGGTGTCGTGATTCTTCGTCACGTCGCGGAAGTGGTTCCCCTCGAGGCGAAGGACGAAGTTCTTCCGGCTGTCGGTGTTGAACCCGGCCCAGCCGCCGAAGGTCAGGGGCTCCCGCATGAGCGGGCCCCCGCGCGTCTCGTACCGGCGGGTCCCCTCCGTCTGATAATTGACGCCCCACCATGCCTCCTGATAGTTCCGGAACTGCATCCAGCCGTTCAGCTCCGTTCCCATCCACTGCTTGTGCCCGCGCCCGTACGACCACACGAGGGCTCCCGTATTCACGTCGAACCCCTGGCGCCCCGCGTAGAGCCAGTTCTTCCACACGTTGAGGTTGAAGTCGGCGCGATTGAACACCTTGCTCTTCCCTTCCGGGTTGTACGTGTGGGAGAGAAAGAGGCTCGTGCCCATCTCGTCCGGCGCCTCGAGGAAGCCGAGATCGTTGAGGTCGAGCTTCGCGGATTCCCATCGGCCGTTCACTCCGCCGCGCCACTTCCCGCCGAGCCGCCGGATGTCCAGCGAGCCGCCCGATCCGTAACGAGCGGCGCCGTTGACGGAGGCATCGGACGCGGACCCCTCGGGATCGACGACGGAGGTGACCACCGAGCCCTGGATGTTGTAGTCGCGGTTATGGAAGTTGAGGTCGAAGTCGGCCCCGGTCGTATACGCCTCCCGGGAGGCGTACTCTCCGAACACGTCGCGGTTCGCCGTGTTCACGACGGCGGTCTGCATGAGATGGAATCGGTGCCGGCCTCCGCTGAACTCCTTGCCGAGGCGGCCGACGAAGTAGCGCGAGAGCCGGTCCCCGTTCTTCAACAAGTTGTGGGCCTGCCCCGTTCCGGTGACGTCGGAGGACGCGACGAGCGCAGCGACCGTGACGTTCCCCGCCGCCTTGCCCGTCAGCTTCCCCGCGTAGCGGATCCGCGAGTTGGGATCGCCGGTTCCGATCCGGCGCGAGTAGAAGAGATTGAAATCCGGGTGCTGGAAGAACCGGCTCCCCTCGACGAAGAACGGCCGCTTCTCGTTGTAGAACGTCTCGAAGGGCGAGAGGTTCAACACGGCCGGATCCGCCTCGATCTGCCCGAAATCGGGCTGCACCGTCGCGTTCAGCGTGAGATCCGTCGTGACGCCGTACTTGAGGTCGGCGCCGACGTTCTCGAATTTCTCGAGCCGGTCGGGCGGAGCCCCGGTGGATGGATCGGTCGTTCGCCCGACGACGTACGGCAGGACCTCGAGCTGGCGTGGCGGACGGATCCCCTCGATCCCCGTCACCTGGCCGAACCGGCTGATGAAGCCGCGCGTGTTCCGGTCCCACGTGACCCAGGCCGTATCCTCCCCGCGCCCGTGCATGTACCGATAGACCTCGAGCCCCCAGGTCATCGAGTCGGCGGTCCGATATCGGATCGCCGAAAACGGGATCCGCACCTCCACGTACCAGCCTTCTGCGTCCTGGTAGGTCTGGGCCTGCCAGACGGCGTCCCAGTCGTCGTCGCGGTCCCCGTCGTTGTACATGTAGCTGTCCAGCAGCACGCCGAGCGGGTTGATCTTGAAGTTGTATCCGGTCGTCCGATCGAAATAGGGGTCGATGTAGATGCTGACGATGTCGGACTTGCTGAACCGATCCCGCCGCGAGAGATGCGACGAGATCTTCGCGGGATCCCGTTCCAGGCAGGCGACCGCGAAGTAGATCGCGTCCTGATCGTAGGCAGTCTTGAAAACGGTCTCTTCCGACGGGAGGGATCCCCGATCGGGCTCCCAGACCTTGAACCCGCGCCCCGCCTCGGCGTTCTGCCACGCCGGGTCGTCGAGGCGGCCGTCCATCCTGATGCGCTCGGATTCCGAAATGCGGTACGCGTGGATCGAGGGGGTCGCCGTGACGCGGCCGTCCGCCTCGCTGGGGTGGCTGACTCCGTCGCCGGTCGGCGTGAAAGCCTTGAACGAGGCCTCCGCATGCGGCGCGGCCATGAACAAGAAGACGATCAGCGCCGCCGTGGCCCGGCGGCGCATGCTCGTCATCGAACCCGCGTGAAAACGTGGAGACCCAGAAGGCATGCGGACCCTCTCCTCGACCTGACCGGCTGTACCCAAGCTTAGATGGACCAGGGGGGCAGGGGGTTTACTACGGAACGGGATTCTGGCTCCGATTCTCCCCTACGTCAACCGGGGAGCGGTCTGGGAGCGGTCGGGCTGTGGCGCCTGCGCTGGTGCGGTCGGGCGCGCTTGCGAGAGCGGTCGGCCGCGCTTGCGGGTCCCCGGC
>JACQPZ010000034.1 GCA_016207265.1 Candidatus Latescibacterota bacterium
CGCGCGGCGAGGTGGGCCATCTGCGCCTCGAACTGATCGAGCGGCATGACCATGGCCTCGAAGGGATATGCCGCGGCCGCTTCCCCGGGGAGCACGCGGTGGTACGTGAGAATCGGGAGCGCAGAGGAATTCGCCCGCTCGGCCAGCCCGCCCAACCCGGACGCGCGAATGGCCCGGGCGAGACCGCGGCGGACTCGCGCGATCCACGGTAGCGGCGTCGAGGATCGCGTCACGCGAGAAGCTCGTCTCTCTCGAAGCCCACTCGCAATTCCCTCGGGGCGGATTGCCCTTTTCGCATGTCGGAGCCCCACCTGTGCCGGCTTCTCAGGAGAGCGCGGTGACCGGCAACGGCTTACCTCGAGCGGCAGCGACGCTTCGCGTGGCATGCTACTTGCGGATAAACCACACTCGCCGAACCCGGACGCCCAGTCGCCGGGCCATCTCTTCTTGTGTATCATACACGTTCGTAACCACATTACGGTCGGCGCATCACGCCGATCGAGCCCAGGGGGGAGCGAGGCGCTGTGCGGAAACCCGCTCCAGTGACCGGTGTGGGGCGCGTGCCCGCACGGCCCGGCGCCTTGCTCGCGCTCGCGGCGGCGGTTTCGCTCGCCCTCGTGGGTCCCCCGCGTCCGGTGGAGGGCGCTCCCGTCGCCTGCGTGGGCCTTACGGACCCGAACGCGGTCGTCGTCGACACGATCACGCCATCCCGTCCGCCGCTCTACGTCCAGGTGAACGATGCGACGCTGGGCGGATGCATCCGGCGGATCACCAACGCCGCCGCGGCGGGAGGCGGACCCTTCGTACCGCAGTATTCCCAGCTCCAGGCGTGGAACGCGGATCAGACCAAGATATTTCTCGAGACCGGCCACATCCTGAACACGAGCGACTACTCGGTGTTCGACGTCGCCCCGTCCATGAGCTCCCCGCGGTGGTCCCCGGTCGATCCGAACGTCATGCTCACCACCGATGGGAACATGTTCAAGAAATACGATATCCGGAACCGTCAGTTCACGACGCTGCACACGTTCACCGAGTACTCCCGCCTCGACAAGGATTCCGGATACGAGGAGCTTCCGGAGAACGGTCGCTACACGATGCTCGAGGGCTACCGGGTCACCGACGGAGGGTCGGAGCTCTTCATCTACGACATCGTGAACGATCGAAAGTCGCCGGTGCTGGACGGGAATCCCGGGGGCGGATGCGGGAGCGCCGACTGGGTCGCGATGTCGCCGCATGGAGACTACGCGATCGTCAATTGGGGCGGTGGCGGCGACGGGCGGTACTGCGGAACCGAGGCGTACGATCTGAACATGAACTACGTCGGCAAGGTGGCCACGGGCCACGGTCACGGAGACCTCGCGGTCGACCGCGACGGGACGCAGTGGTATGTCTGCTACACGCACGACAACTACGTCGGGCTCACGGGACCGCTCATCGCGAAGTACCGGATTCCGAGCGGCTACGACGATTGGAAGGCGGGCGATCCGACGGGCGCCGTCAGCATCCTGCTCCTCGACTGGTACGTGAGCGGCCACATCTCCTGCCAGGCGCCGAACGCGGGGTTCTGCGTCGCCTCGACCGGCGGCCGCACGGAGAACGGCATCCAGCCCTTCGAAGAGGAGATTTTCAAGGTCTATCTCGATGGTACCGAGGCCAACCCCCACGTGGAGCGGCTCGCCCACCATTTCAGCGATGAGAACTACGTCGGCCAGGCATGCTCGTTCAGCTCCTACTGGGCGCAGCCGCACGCCACGATCAGCCGTGACGGCCGGAAGATCGCATTCGGCAGCTCATGGGGCCCGACCTGCAATCTGGACACGTTTCTGATCGAGGACTCGGGCGGAGTGAGCGCGGATCTCACGCCGCCCGGTCCGCCTTCCCAATTGAGGGTGCGATGAGACATCTCGGATGCGCCCTAGCGCGTCACGCGCTCGCGCTCGTCTGCTCAGGGCTCTGCCTCGGGCTCGGTTGGACCACGCCGTCCGAGGCCGTGCTCAGCATTCCGTCGGACACCTGGGTCCGAATCAACCCGACGATCGTGATGCCGCAGGGCAGGACGGGGGACTATCGCGATGCGGGGTGGACCGCATCCGCGTACGACGCGGGGCATCGGAGGACGATCTTCTGGGAGACGTATGATGACCAGTCCGCGTATCCATACACGATCTACTCGAACAGCGTCTGGGGGCTGGACCCCGTCGCGAACACGCTGGAGATGCTGAAGCTCGACCACTGGTACAACGGACCCGGGTCCTCGTACGACACGCTTCCCTACCCGGAGAACTCGACCGACCCGACGCCGCCGGACCGGCACCCCGCGTTCACCTACGTTTCCGACAAGCACTCCCTCTTCTCCTTCGGGGGTCTCAACTACAACATCCAGGGCATCGCGCCCAATCACCCGGACGACACGTGGATGTTCGACCTCGACACGAACACCTGGCGGCAGATCCTGCCGCCGGTCCACCCCGTTTCGGGGCAGGATGCGGTCTGGATGCCGATGACGTACGATCCCTCGACGCGAAACGTCGTGATCGCCGGCGCGCCCGCGTCGCCCTACGGCACGCGGTACACGTGGTACTTCAACATCGATACGGAGCGATACGAAATGCTGACGGGCACGCCCCGGCCGGACATGGAGTCGGGAGGCGGCGACGCGATGGCGTACGACTCCTCCCGGAGATTGGTCTGGCTCTTCGGCGCCGGCTCGAGCATCTACAGCCGGGGCGGGAACGAGCTATGGAAGTTGGACGGCGCCGCCCGCACGTGGACAAAGGTGACGCCGAACGGGGCGACGCCCCCGCAGCGGATCTACCACGGTTTCGTCTACATCCCGAGCCGCGACGTGTTCCTTCTCTGCGGTGGGACAGAGGGCGACTCCGGGCCGAGGCTGACCGACACGTGGATCTACTCCCCGGCCTCGAACACGTGGACCCAGCTCGGAGCGAACGCGCCGACCGGCGGAGAGCTCAACATGAGCTACGACCAAGCGAACGACGTGATCGTGGCGCAGATGGCGGACGCTCAGTGGTGGCTCTTCCGCTACGGGACCACGGTCACCGACAACACCCCGCCGAGCCCGCCGGGCTCGCTCCGCGTGCAGGGGAACTGAGCGCCTGCCCGGTGTCCCGCTTCGGGCTCACTTGATTCGCAAGGCCGGCTGCCCCGGCCGCTGGAAGCGGCCCAGGCGCCCGTTCGCCTCCGAAAGCCACGCCCGAGCCTGAACCAGATCCGGATCCAGGCGCACCGCCTCCTCGAGCCGCTCGATTCCGACCCTGACCTCACCGACGTGCACCAGGTAGCGCCCGTACTGCGCCTGCGTGTAGGCCGACCGCGGAAAGTATCGCATGGCTTTCTCGTAGTAGGCGATCGGCAGGCTGGGAAGGTGGAGGTCTTCGGCGCACACTTCGAGCATGTGGAGCGCGCGTGGGTGATTCGGGAAGACCCAGAGCGCGTACCGGAGGTCGCCGACCGCGATCTCGACCTGTCCGCGGAGGTACCAGGGCCAGAACCCGCGTTTGTTGTTTTTGGGACCCAGGTGCGCGTCCTCGACCTTCCAGAGGATGTCGGACACGGCGGCGTCGCGGCCGGCCGTGAAGTAGTCGTTGTTCACCCAGGTCCACGGGACGTTCTTCGGAAGGAGGATGTTGGACCGGTCGCTCATGATCCTGCTCGCGGCGGGGATGCGTCCCGCGTCCGCGCTCCCGATGCGGGGCGCGGCGGCGAGCGTGACGGCGACGGCAAGCGTTAGTAGGACTGCTCTCATCGGATCAACCCACGATGGCTAACTTCGTACCCGCGAACTCGGTGTCACAGCTCCTTGAAGTATACCTTGATCCGCCGGCCCAGGGCAATCCTCCGACGGGGTCGCCTCCGGCTCCTCGCTCAGCTCCCTTCTCACGATGATCTTGAGCAGGACGATCGCGACGATCACGTAGCCGTAGAGATCGAAGTACGCGAGCCCGAGGAACGCTCCGCCGACCGCGAAGGCGATCAGGCTCTGGCGCAGCATCGCCTGGTAGGGCTCCGCCCACGCCACGGACGGGTTCATCTCGATCCAGCGGCGGACCTGGGCAAGGCTCCGGAAGCAGGAGAGCATGAGCCCGAGGAAGAGCCCCAGCCCGACGAAGCCGTGCTCCCCGAGCACCTCGAAGTAGACGCTGTGCGCGTCGTGGATGTCCCAGGGGTTCGGAGCGTACTTCGCGAACAGCGCGTCGTTGAACACGCGGAATCCCCCGCCGGTGAGCGGGCGGTCGAGGGCCACGTTGATCGCGAAATGCCAGGCGTTGATGCGCCCCATGGCGGACGCGTCCGGCCGATATGTGCCGATCGGGCTCATGCGCTGGAACCAGGCGTCCGGTATGAGCGGGACCGCTGCAAGGAGGATGACCCCCCCGACGGCGGCGTACGTCCATTTCTTCCC
>JACQPZ010000035.1 GCA_016207265.1 Candidatus Latescibacterota bacterium
GGAGCGCTCCGGCCGTCAGGACGAGGGTCTTGGGGAATTCGGAGCTGTCCAGGGTGCGGCGGCTGATCGCCAGCGGAAGCAGCGCCAGCGTCGCGGTCAGAATCCACGGGACGGCTCCCGAGACGACGCCGGAGCGTGGTCGGCTCACGCCGCCATCATACTGCGTGATTCCCCTGTGTCGATACGCGGCTTCGATCGTATACAGTGTAGAGGTGCGCCGAACGTTTTGGAGTCACCTCGCGGCACTTCTGCTCCTCATCACACCGGACCCCTGCGCTGCGGCAGCCGGCGCCGCCTCCATCGTCAACGAGGCGGTGATCGACGCTCCGGCAGGAGAGGTCTGGCGACTGATCACCACGAAGGAGGGCATGGAATCCTGGATCGTTCCGCACGCGGAGATCGACCTGCGCGTGGGTGGATTGCTGCGCACGAACCACGACCCGGAGGGCACGATCGGCGATTCCAAGACCGTGACCAACCGCATTCTCGCCGTCGAACCGAAGCGATTCTTCTCGCTCAAGGTGGCCGGCACCCCCGCGTGGGTTCCGTTCGCCGATTACGTCACGGGCACGTGGTACGAGATCCTCCTGAGCCCCCTGCCCCATGGACGGACCCGTGTCCGGTGTCTCGGGTACGGGTTCGGGAAAGGCCCTCTGCAATTCGCGGCGCGGGCGTTCGTGGACCGAGGGAACGTTTGGGCGTTGGACCGGCTCCGAAAGCTGATTGCGGAGCGGAACGGCGCCAAGAGTCACAGGTGACGGCCGCCCGCTGAGGACAAGTTTCGAGGCCGGGACTCGGGGGCTCGAGGCGATCATCTCCGGGCCGCGGGCTCGAGGCGACGAGCCGCGGGCTCCCGGCGATCGTCTCCGGGCCGCCTACCGCAGCATCCGCTCCTGCCGTCCGATCCCGCGATGCCTCGAGATCGTGACGCTCTCCTTGGCTCCGCCGTCACCGTCCACAGCCAGGACCTCGCCCCCGCCCGTAAGAACGACCGTGCGATGGGCTTCGACCCGGGGCACGAACGTCCCGTCGTCGTAGGTCCAGACCAGGCGCAGGAACGCCACGTAGACGTGCGGATAGGAATCGCCGCCCATGACAAACGTATCGCGGGGCGCGATCGTGGCGTGGTAGTAGAGATCGCTCCGGAACAAAGGATGCATCCCCGCCTCGCGAAACTCGCGCCGCTGGAATCGCTCGGTGAGCGCGGCGTAGTGGTCCACCGCTCCCGCCGTGACCGCGTAAGGGACGCGGCTCAATCCGAGGCCGTCACACCACCAGAGCGCGGCGCCCGCCGAGTCGGGTCCCATCTCGTGTCCGTTCGCCTCGGCGATGCGAATCAAAAGCTCTCTCGGGGGGTAGACCGCCTCCGCGATCCCGAGGAGGCGCCCGGCCGTGGAATCGGAAACGTCGCGGCGAATCCGGATCCTGAAATCCCCGGTCGTGTCCACGACCCACGCCGGGCGGATGGCGCGGGCCTGGATCCCGTCGACGGAGTAACCCGGGGGCGCGGCGGCGGCGGACGGCGCCGGAACGAGGGCGCCGAACCCCGCGACGAGCGCGGCGAGCATCCAGCTCGAGCGTGACATGAAAGCTCCCCCGGCCCGATCGGCGGCCCGGCGGCCGGCCGAAAACGCTATCCTACCACGATGCCGATGACCCCGGCCAAAGCGGGACCCGCGATCAGCCGTCGATCCCCCGGAACGCAGCGCCGCCGATCGGCGTTCCGCCCCACGGAGCGGGACCTCGTCGCGGGCGCCGAATCGTTGCGCGCGGAGCACGAGCGGCTGTGCTTCATGCGCGCGTTCCCGCGGACGAGCTCGGAACGCCGGCGCGCGGAGCGGGTCCTGGCGGGGTTCGAGAGCCGGATCGCGTACGTCCGCGATCATCTCGAGGACTCCGGGATCGCGGGAACGCTCTACCGCTACCCCTACAACTACCGGATGGCGCGGTGGCTCTCCGAGACCTATGGACGCGCCGTGAGCATCGACTGGGACCGCTACAAGCGGGGGGCGTGGGACGACCTCGCGGGATCCCTGGCGCTGGTCGCGTGCTGGGCCGAGATGGACGGCATCGACGACGACCGGTCCGGCTCCTGGGATTGGGTGCGCGCCGCGCGCCGCGGCCGCGGCAGCGACCTCGCGTGGATCCTCGCGCTCATCCGTTCGGGAGGGCTCCCCACGGAGGTGGAGCGGCACGTCTACGAGTCCGCCGGGCTGCCCCTGACCTGGGACCTCTCCGGATGCAGAGAGAGCGTCACCCACCTCGCGCTCCCGGCCGGCCCGCTCTTCCTCTCGCGTGAGATCCGGCGCGAGCGCCCGCCCGACTTCAAGGCGGCCGTGCGCGAGCGCGTCGGCCCGCTCGAGGTCGTGGCGCCGTCGCGCGCGGAGCGCTGCATCGAGGCGGCGCGCGCCGCCCTCGCGCTCAGGGAACGGGAGTTTCACGTCATCGTCCACGCGAACCCGCGCGAGTGCTATCTCACGGAGTGCGGGCGCGGCCTTCGGATCATCACCTTCGGCCTTCCGGAGCCGCTTCGGCTCCCGCTCGAGGCGGATTACGGGTGCCTCCTCCTTCGAAACGGTGTCCCGATCGGCTATGCGTACGGCGCCGTCGTGTTCGACCGCTGCGACATCGGCATCAACGTCTTCCCCACCTATCGCGACGGGGAATCCGCATACGCGTTCACGAAGCTCTCGGCGCTCTTCCGCCAGCACTTCGGCTCCCGGGTCTTCATCGTCCGCAATTACCAGATCGGGCATCAAAACCCGGAAGGAATCCAAGCCGGATCATTCTGGTTCTATTGGAGGCTTGGATTCCGGCCGATGAATTCGAGAATTCGGCGATTGGCGGAGTCCGAGGAGCGGCGTCTCTCCCTTCGTCCCGGGTCCCGCTCCGATCCCGCGATGTTGAGGCGGCTCGCGCGAAGCGACCTGGTTTGGCGCCTCGACGGCGCCTCGCTGGAGGGATTTCGGGACTACGACGTGGCGGCCGTGGGACGCGCGGTCACGCGCCTGATCGAGCGCCGGTACGGCGGGGACCGTAGCGCCGCGGAGCGGCGATCGGCGGCTCTCGTCTCCCGCGCCCTCGGCGCCGACCGCGTGCCGGAGAGATCCGCCTTGTTGGCGGCGTTGATTCCCCGGCTCGACGCGTGGCCCTCCCGCGACAAGAGCCGCCTCGCGCGCGTCCTGCGCGCGAAGTTCGGCGCACGCGAGCGGGGCTACGTCCTCGCGCTTCGGAGTGCAGACCGGTACCGCGAGTTCATCGCAACGTTTTGACGCTTCACGCGGGCCCTCGACTTGCGCCATACTGAGCCCTCGAAGTCCCCCCGCACCGGTCGGGCCGGCGGTCCGAGCCCCATAACCTGCACGATTCCATTCGGTTAGGACCTGTCCGCGACTCGGCGGCAACCGCGCGGTAACCTTTTGCCCGTTCACGCCGTACTCTTGACGTGCTGCAAATCCTCGGACAACACGTTTCCCGATAGCGGAATGGAGGCATCCCGAACATGAAACGAAAACCCCTACTCATCGGCGCGGCCATCGTCGTGGTGGGCGTCGTGGCGACCGCCATCGTGCTGGGGGGCCGCAAGAACGATGCGCTGTCGGTTCAGACCGCGAAGGTCGACCGGCAGAAGATCGTGCAGAAGGTGGACGCCACGGGAAAGATCGAGCCCAAGACCCAGGTGAAGATCAGCGCGGACGTGAGCGCCAAGATCACGAAGCTCGCCGTCGTGGACGGGCAATGGGTCGAAAAGGGAGCGCTCCTGGTGCAGCTCGACCGGGAGCGCTACGTCGCGCTCGTGGAGAGCGCGGAAGCCAACGTGCGCTCGACTCAGGCGAATGCCGCCCTGGCCCGCGAGAACATGGAGAAGGCGCAGAAGGAGTTCGCCCGGTCGAAGGAGCTGGTCGGCCAGGGACTCGAATCCCAGTCGACGTTCGAAGCCAAGCAGGCCGAACACCAGGTCGAAGTGGCCCGGCACGAATCCGCGTTGAATCAGGTGGAGCAGGCGAAGGCGGCGCTGAAGCAGGCCCGCGACGACCTCTCGAAGACCACGATCTATTCGCCGATGTCCGGCACGGTCTTCCAGTTGAACAAAGAACAGGGGGAGATCGCGCTCGGCTCCCAGTTCCAGGCGGACGTGATCCTCGTCGTGGCGGATCTATCGGAGATGGAAGCGCAGGTCAAGGTCGACGAGAACGACATCGTCTCCCTCGCGGCCGGGCAGCCGGCGGAGATCGAGGTGGACGCGCTTCCCGACCAGCGGCTGAAGGGCGTCGTGTACGAGATCTCGAACAGCGCGGCCACGGGCGGCTCGGGCACGTCCGAGCAGAAGACCGAGTTCGAGATCAAGATCGCGATCACGGATCCTCCACGGACGCTCCGCCCGGGCATGACGGCGAGCGCGGAGATCGTGACCAAGACGAACGAGAACGCGCTGAGCGTCCCGCTCCAGAGCGTCGCGGTCCGGACCGTGGATCAGCTCACGATGAAGGGCGAAAAGCGGAAGGACGCGGAAGCGCGCTACAAGCCGGACAAAGACGGGTTCGTGCAGATCGTGTTCTGCGTCGAGAAAGGCAAGGCGATCGCCATGCAGGTCGAGACCGGCATCCAGAGCGACGAGCTGATCGAGGTCCTGAACGGCCTCAAGGAAGGCGACGAGATCGTCACCGGAAGCTATCGAGCCATATCGAAGGATCTCGAGAACGGCGCCGTCGTGACCATCAGCAAGGAGCCCATGAGACGCGGCCGGCGCGGCGGACCGGAAGGAGCCGGCGACGGAGCGAGAACGAGTGGATAACGCGCCCGAGCGCACGATGAAGGCGACCGTGACGCACGCGCTTTCGCTCCGGGACGTGGTGAAGACCTACGTCGTGGGTGTCGAGCAGGTGCACGCGCTGAACGGCGTCTCGCTCGACGTCGCCAAGAACGAGTACGTCGCGATCATGGGCCCTTCCGGCTCCGGAAAGTCGACCCTGATGAACATCATCGGCTGCCTCGACGTGCCGACCGCGGGGTCCTACGCGTTGGAAGGCCGGATGGTGGCGGGCATGTCGGAATCCCAGCTCGCGGAGATCCGGAATCGCAGGATCGGGTTCGTCTTCCAGACCTTCAACCTCATCGCGCGGGCGGACATCCTTCACAACGTGGAGCTTCCGCTCATCTACGGCGGCGTCCCGCGGGCGGAGCGACGGGCCCGCGCCGAGCGCGCCCTCGAGACCGTGGGCCTCGCCGACCGGAAACGGCACCGGCCCAACCAGCTCTCGGGCGGACAGAGGCAGCGCGTGGCGATCGCGCGCGCGCTCGTGTTCAACCCCTCCATCATTCTCGCGGACGAGCCGACGGGGAATCTCGACACGAAGACCGGAGACGGGGTCATGGCGATGCTCGACGAGCTTCACGACGCGGGCCAGACCATCATTCTCGTCACACACGAGGAATACATCGCCGAGCACGCCCGACGCACCGTTCGGCTGAGGGACGGACGGTACGAAAGCGACGTCGAGGCGAAACCGCGGGCCCGCGACGCCCGGGGCATCCGGCCGGATGCGGGCGATTCCGCCGCGGTCGCCGCGGAGGTCCAGGCGGTATGAAGCTGGCGCTCGACCTGCGGGAGTCGCTCCACATCGCGTTCGGGGCCATCCGGGCCAACCGGGCGCGGGGCGCTCTGACCACGCTCGGAATCATCATCGGGATCGTCGCGGTCGTGGTCACCATGACCGCCGCGAACGGGCTCCACAACCGGTTCCGCGAGAGCTTCTCCGCCGTGGGGACCGACGTGATCTATGTCTCGCGGATGCCCTGGGTGGTCATGAACGACTTCTTCCAGTTCCGCAACCGTCCGCCGCTCAACATGAGGGAAGCCGTAGCGCTGGAGCGCAATCTGCGCGGAAAGGCCATCGTCAACCCCACCATGGACGGCCGGCGCGACGTGAAATACCGCGCGGAGGTGATCGAAGGGGTCACGATCATCGGCACCACGGAAAAGCAGACAAGACTCTCGAGCGCGCTTCCCCAGACCGGGCGTTTCCTCCTCTCGTTCGACGTCCTGTACAAGAAGAACGTGTGCGTCATCGGCACGGACGTGCGCGACGGTCTGTTCCGGACGTCGGACCCCATCAACAAGACCATCAAGATCGGGCGCACCGATTTCCGCGTCATCGGCGTGATGGAGAAGCAGGGGGGGAGCTTCCTCGGCGGTCCCAACTTCGACCGGCAGATCTTCGTTCCCATCAGCTCGTTCGTGAAGGCGTTCGGCGGGGATCACCGCCGCCAGGACGTGAACGTGGCGGTCAAGGCTCCATCGCAGGAGGCCATGGGGGACCTCGAGTACGAAGTGATCGGCGAGATGCGGAAGATCCGCGGCCTGAGGCCGACCGAGCGGGATAACTTCTCGATCAACAAGCTGGACACGCTCGTCGGCACGTTCAACAACATCATGGGCATCGTGCTGCTGGTCGGCCTGCTGGTGACCGGCATCTCCCTGTTCGTCGGGGCGGTGGGCGTCATGAACATCATGTTCGTCTCGGTCACCGAGCGCACCCGCGAGATCGGCATCCGGAAGGCGATCGGCGCCAAGCGGCGCAGCATCCTGTTCCAGTTTCTCTTCGAGTCCTCTTCCATCTGCCTCCTCGGAGGTACGATCGGCATTCTGGTGGCGGCGATCCTCACGGCCGTCATCAACGCCGTGCTGATGCCGGCGAGCATCTCGCTCCCGATCCTCTTCGTCGCGGTCGTGATCTCGATCGCCGTGGGCGTGCTGGCCGGGGTCGTTCCCGCCTATCGCGGGGCGAGCCTCGACCCGATCGAGGCGCTGCGCTATGAGTAGATTCCGCCGCCAAGGCGCCATGTTCCCCTTCGATACGCTCCTCATGTCGCTCGGAGCCATCGTCAGCAACAAGCTGCGCTCCGTCCTGACGCTCGTGGGAATCGTCGCCGGGGTCGCGTCGATCATCGCCGTCATGACCGGGATCTCGGTGGTGCAGGGCGCGCTGGAGCGGGAAATGAGCGTGCTGGGCGCCCAGACGTTCCAGGTCCAGAAATGGCCGGCGGGCGGATTCCACTCCGATGTGGAGCGGAGGCGGGCGATGAAACGGCCGCCTCTGACCCTGGCGAACGCAGCGGCCATCCGGGAGCACGTCGAGACGGTCGATCTGGTGGGGTCCGAGATCTGGGACTTCGGCTTCGTGGTGCAGTACAAGGGAGAGTCCACCAACCCGAACATCACGATCTGCGGAGGTACTCCGGAGTATCCGGAGAACAACACGCATTACGTAGGGCTCGGTCGGAACCTCTCGCAGATGGACGTTCAGGCGGGGCACAAGGTGGTCGTGATCGGACACGCGATCGCCCAGAAGCTCTTTCCGTTCGCCGATCCCGTCGGGAAGGAGATCCGCGTGGACGGCCGCAAGTATCGCGTCGTGGGCGTCTTCGACGAAAAGAAGTCGGCGTTCGGAGGGAACTTCGACAACTATGTCCTGATGCCCGTCTCGACCTTCGTGAGCACCTACGGCCTGGTAGGCCGCGACGGCTTCCCCCGCTCGGTCAACATCACGGTCCGCGCCAAGAC
>JACQPZ010000003.1 GCA_016207265.1 Candidatus Latescibacterota bacterium
CGGTCGCGCCGCGTCCTTATCCCGCGCGCGGTCTCCTCGGCCCGCGCGCACAGGATGTGACCCACGAGAAGGTGGATCTCCTGGATCCGCGCCGTATCGCGGCTCGGAACGCGCAGCGCGAGATCGCAGCGGCGCGCGAACGCGACGCCCCCCGCGCCGGTCAGTCCGATGATCCCCATCCCGCGGGCTCGGGCGGCGCGGCATGCCTCGATCACGTTCCGCGAGCGCCCGCTCGTCGTCATCGCGACGAGCAGATCGCCGCGTCGCCCGAGCGCTTCGATCTGGCGCGCGAACACCCGATCGAAGCCCAGGTCGTTTCCGGCCGCAGTCAAGACCGCCCCATCCGCCGAGAGCGCGACGGCGGGCAGCGCCTCGCGGTCCCGCACGTAACGGACCGTGAGCTCGGTCGCGAGATGCTGCGCCTCGGCGGCGCTTCCTCCGTTCCCGCAGAAGAAGACCGTGCGCTTGCGCCGGAGCGTCGCCGTGACGAGCCGCGCCATGCGTTCGATCTGCTCGAGGTCGCGGGCGTAGAGGGAGACGAGGATCGAGGCGAGATCCTGGAGGGCCGCGCGCGAGGCGATCACGCGGCAGCCCGCTTCAACGACGAGAGCCGCGCGAGATAGTCGTGGAGGGCAGCCTCCCACCGCGGGGGCGACTCCCCGGTCAACGACCGGTATCGCTCACCCGAGAGAACCGAATTCCTGGGCCGGGGCGCCTTCCGGCCGGTCTGCTCCGAGGTGATCTCGCGGATGGGGAGCGTCGATCCCAGGTAGCGCGCGATCTCGACCGCGAAGCCATGCCAGGTCGTCTCCCCCGAGTTGGTGACGTGGACGATCCCGTCCGTGCCGAGCCTCAACAGCCGCTCGAGGCCGCGGGCTAAGTCGCGGGCATAGGTCGGCGAGCCGCGCTGATCGGTCACGACCTCCGGGATCTCGCCGCGGCTCAGCTTCGCGACGATCGCATCCACGAAATTCGGTCCCCCTTCGCCGAAGACCCACGACGTCCGCACGATCAAGGACCGGCCCGCTCCCCCGCGGGCCGCCTCCTCTCCCGCCAGCTTGCTCCGGCCGTAGGCGTTGATCGGGTGGGGAGGATCCTCCTCGAGGTAGGGGCTCTCCTTGGTGCCGTCGAAGACATAATCCGTGCTCAGATACACGAGCGTCGCCCCGCGCTCCTTCGCGAGCGACGCGACGTGCCGCGTCCCGTCGCGGTTCGTGGCCATCGCCAGGTCGAACTCGGTCTCGCATCGATCCACGTCGGTCATCGCCGCCGCGTGGATCACCGCGTCGAACTCGATCCCCTTCGCCGCGAGCGCCACGCGCTCCGGGTCGCGCACGTCCACCTCGTCCCGGCCCCAGAGGTAGAGGGTGTTGCCGGACGCGAGCCACTCACGGATCGCGCGCCCCAGGATTCCTTCCGCACCGGTCACGAGGATTCGCACGGTTTCCCCCGCTACAAGACGTCGACCAGGCTCGAGTCCCCGACCATGAAGCGGTACGCGGTCGGCTTGAGCTGCGAACGTTGGATCCGCACCTCCTTGCCGATCAGGCTCGCCTCGATCCGCACGGGAATGTCCTGGATGACGCACCGCTCGAGCACGATCGAGTGCTCGATCTCGCTGTTCTGGATCGTCACGTCGTCGTAGACGGACGTGAAGGGTCCGATGTAGGAGTTCCGGATCGTGCAGCGCTCGCCGAGGATGAGAGGGCCGCGCAGGATCGAGTTCTCGACCGTCGTTCCCTCCCCGATCGCGACCTCCCCCTCCGTCCGCGTGCCCGGGCCGAGCGCCCCGCGGATCGACCGCTTCAGCCGGGAGAGCACCATCCGATTGGCTTCGAGCATGTCCTGGAGCTTCCCGGTGTCTTTCCACCAACCCGTGATGACGTGGCAGCGCACCTCCATCCCGTGGTCGATGAGCCACTGGATGGCGTCCGTGATCTCGAGCTCGTTTCGAAACGAGGGCTTGATGGCGTTCACCGCCTCGAAGATCCGCGGGTCGAACATGTAGACCCCGACGAGCGCCAGGTCGGAGCGGGGATGCTTCGGCTTCTCCGTGAGGCGGATCACGCGGCTCCCGTCCAGCTCGGCGACGCCGAACTCCTGAGGATTCGCGACGTGGGCGAGGAGGATCTGGCTGTTCGGGTGGTCCCGCTCGAACTCGCGCACGAGCGGCGTGATCCCGTCCAGGATCAGATTGTCGCCGAGATACATCACGAAGGGGTCCTGCTTCAGGAAGTCCTGGGAGACCTTCACGGCGTGCGCGAGCCCGAGGGGCGCGTCCTGGCGGATATAGGTCGTGCGGATGCCGAACGCGGAGCCGTCGCCGAGCGCCTCACGGATTTCGGCTTCCGTCTCGCCGACGACGATCCCCACGTCGGTGATCCCGGCGTCCCGGATCGCCTCGACGCCGTAGTAGAGGATCGGCTTGTTCCCGACGGGGATCAGCTGCTTCGCGCCGGTGTGGGTGATGGGCCTCAGCCGGGTCCCTTTGCCCCCGCTCAGGATCAACGCTTTCAAATGGTCCTCCTTGTCATCGTGGTCAACGCGTCGCCGCCCGCGCCGGCTCCGCCGCCTCGCGCGCCGCGGCTGCGTGCACGACGTCGGTGAACGGCCGCACCGCCTGACCCTGCTCGTGCGCGGTCCCCGTGACCACGAACCGCGCCCCGGCCGCCGCGAGGGCCGCCGCCTCGGCGGGCCGGCGCACGCCGCCGCCGACCGCGACGGGGATCCGCGACGCGCGGGA
>JACQPZ010000029.1 GCA_016207265.1 Candidatus Latescibacterota bacterium
CACCAGAAGTCCGCCAGCGATGGAGCGAAGGACCCTAGAAGCGGAACTTGAGACCGAGGAGGCCCATGCCGGTGACGCCGATCGTCCCCTCCACTTGGGGATTGAACCGGTACCCGACCTCGAATCCCCACGAAGGTCCATAGACGATGTTCGCCCTTCCGGTCCACTTGACGTCGAACGGATACGAGAGCCCGAACCCGAACTCGGGCCGGATGCCGTGGCGGTTGGCAAACGCGCCGAAGATCCCGCTGACGCTCGGATCGCGCCGCGTCCCCTCGACGAACTGATACATGTAATGCCCGCCGACGACGAGGTCCGAATCGAAATGGTCGTCTCCGCGATCGAAGTCCCCGAGGAAAATATCGTTCGGATCGATTCCGACATACGCTCCCACCGCGCTGTTACCCGAGATCGAGAAATCGGCGTGTCCATACGCGCCCGAGATGATCCCGAATCCGCCGCGATTCACGCCCGGCTCGATGTCGGCGTCGGGAATCGCTCCCCACGCCGGCGCGACGGCGGCGAGCGTCACGATTGCAAACAGCATAGTGGATCGGGCCATGGCTTTCCAGGTGAGCCGAGGCATGTTCCCTCCAGAGGTCAGGTCGGAATCGTATCGAGCGCGCGGTCGATGTCGCGGATCAGATCGGCGGCGTCTTCGATTCCCAGAGCGAACCGCACCAGCGAATCGGATATGCCTTGGTCCGCACGTTCTTGCTTGGTCAGGTACCGATGGGACGTCACGGCAGGCTGCGTGACCAGCGTCTCGACCCCTCCGAGACTGGGGGCGAGGTATGCGATCTCCAGCCGCTCCACGAAGCGCGCCGCCTCTTCTCCCGTGGCGTCCAACTCGAAGGAGAGCACGCCGCCGTAGCCCGCCATCTGACGTTTGGCGATCTCATGTCCCGGATGGCTCGGGAGCCCGGGGTAATAGACGCGTTTCACACGCGGATGATCGGCAAGATGCCTCGCGATCTCGAGCCCGTTCCGGTTGTGCCGCTCCATGCGGATCGCGAGCGTCTTCAGTCCGCGCTCCGTAAGGTAGGCGGCGTGAGGGTCGAGAATGCCGCCGAGGAGCTTCCGGTGATTCCATACGTCACGCATCCGGTCGCGCGGCCCGACCACGGCTCCGCCCACCAGATCGCAGTGGCCGCCAAGGTACTTGGTCGCAGAGTGGAGAACGAAGTCGAATCCGAACCCGACGGGCCGCTGATTCACCGGCGAGGCGAAGGTGCTGTCCACCGCGCACGGCACGCCGTGGCGCCGGGCGACGGCCGCGACCGCATCGAGATCCACGATCCCGAGCGTCGGATTGGTGGGTGTCTCCGTGTAGATCAAGCGCGTCCGCGGCCCGATCGCCCGCTCCAGCGCCTTCGGATCGTTCGGGGCAACCAGGGTCACCCCGACTCCCCAGCGAGGAAGCAGGTGCTCCAGAAACTCGAAGGCGCCGCCGTAGAGGTTCCGGGTGGCGACGACGTGGTCCCCGTGGGCGAGCTGGGAGAGCAGGAGCGAGGCGATCGCGGCCATGCCGGACCCGAAGCAGAGCCCCTGCTCGGCGCCCTCCAGCGCCGCGATCTTCTCCTCGACCGCCTCGACGCTCGGGTTCGAATACCGAGAATAGAAGTTCGCCGCGCGGCGCCCCTCGAGGTACTCGGTCAGCTCATGGGTGTTGCGCGCGAAATACGTGGATCCGAGGTGAATCGGAGTGGCGATGGTGCCCCGCTCGGCGTCCCGGCTCGCGCCGTCGTGGACCGAGCGCGTGGACGGACCCGCGGTCTCATGGCGCGGCAATGACCCTCCTCGGCGACGACCCCCCCGGAAACCGTACCATTCGGCGGGCGGAGGAACAAGGCGGATCAGGCCCGGTCGCCGTCGACCGGGCGGCGCGTTCCAGCAGAGGAGAGATGGCTCGGGCTCAACGCCCCCGATAGGAATCGAAGAGATTGCGATCGACCAGAGCGCCGTCGCGGAAGCGGAGCGGGGCCGCGAGCTGGCCGTAGTACCACCACTCCTCACTGTGCCCCACCGGCGTGAGGAGCAGGCGGCCGGTCGGATAGCCGAGCGCGTCGAACACCATTCGCTGGTCGGAGGGAATGTGCTTGAGCCAGTAGGCGAGGCGCACGCCGTGGCGCAGGAGCTTCTCCTGGTGCCGAACGCTCCCTGCCTGCCACTCCTTGGAGACGAGGACCAGCACCGTGTCCGAGTCCTGGAAGAGCATCTGCGTCGGCCCGAGAAACGACCGCTGGTTGGTCTGGGGCGGCTCGAGGGAACGGGGCGGAGCGGCCGCGCAGGCGAGCGCGGCGATGGCGCCGAGGAGCAGGGCGTGGTGTCGAAGCATGGCACCTCCGAAGGAGCGCGATCCGGTCCCGGAGAAGGCGTTTCCCGGGGCCTCGCGACACAACAATTATACAGGATCGGGACGGGTTTCGGAAGGGGCGTCGAGGCTCTACAAACGATAGAGGATTCTACCGCAATTCTCGCAATTATCGACGGTTGTGCCGCTTGTTCTACGGTGCGAGGCGGCCGTGGGGAGTCCCATGAAGCAGCCCAGGCAGACGCTTCCCTCCACGGGAACGACGACCCGGGCGTACCGCCGGCTCATCCGCTCGTACATCTGGAGCAGACGCTCGTCGAGCTGCTTCGCAAGCCGCTCCCGCGTGCGTTCGAGCTTCACGACCCCGTCGAGCGGGAATCCAAGCTCCTCCTCGCGGTTCGCCCGCTCCGGATCCTTCGCTTCCCGGATCATGAGGTCCAGGTCCTGGAGGGCCACGAGCATCTGGAGCTGCTCATTCACGGGCGACGCTCGCGGTCAGGATCTCCCGAACCGACTCGAAATCGGGCGCCTCGAGGAGGCGTTGTCTCGCGCGGGCCAGTCTCACGGACTTCACGATGTCCGCGAGAAGGCGGAGGTAGATGGGGTCCTGCTCCATCGGCGGGGCGACGATCAGAAAACAGAGGTGGACCGGCAACGAGTCCGCGGCTTCGAAATCGATCCCCCTGCTCGATCGGGCGAAGAGGACGGCGCGCTCCGCGACCATCGTGGACCGTCCGTGCGGGATCGCGATCCCCTTTCCGATGCCGGTCGAGCCGAGCGCCTCGCGCTGGCGGAGCACCTCGAGAACCGCTTCCGGGTGCCGCGTCACCTTCCGCTCCGCGAGGTGCGCCGTCAGCTCCTCGAGGACGGCGAGTTTCTTCTTGGCCTTCAGCTCAGGAATGAATAGGTCCGCTCGGAGATGGTTTTCGAGATGGGTCGCCGGCTTTCGCTCGGCGATCGGTGCGGTCGGCATTATGCCCTGGAATCCTGACTGCGACGTTTCGGCATCGGGTGAACCCGATATCTCAATCTACATGCCCGTATCGCCTCTCGCAAGATCCTTCTTGGGTCCGGGCGGATCGCACGGAATGTCGGCTCGATGAGCGGCAAGAGACTGGCCGCGGATCTCCTAAGCCCATGCCGTTCAGAGCCGCGCGGGATTCTCCTCAACGGGAATCACGGCCCTCCCTCCGGCACGCCGCTTGCCTTTAGAATGCTCCGTCAGACTCCCCGGAGGGCATTTCCATGGCTACGGCACGCCAGAGGCGTCAGCATCAGATCGCGGTGACCGGCGCGATCGGACACGAGCACTTCATGGCCGGGGTCCGGATGCTGTATGCGTGCCGCTACCGGGACGCCCTGAGCCACTTCCAGGAGGCCGTGGTCCTCGAGCCGAGCGCGAAGGGCTACCTGAGCTACCTGGGGCTCTCGGTGGCTCACGCGGAGCGGAAGTTCAGCGACGCGGAACAACTGTGCCGCCGCGCGATCGAGGCCGAATACCACCGCCCCGAGCACTATCACAATCTCGGCGAGGTGTTCCTCCTCGCGAACCGCCGCGGTGACGCGGTGAAGGCGTTCAACCAGGCGCTATCGTGGAATCCGAGCTTCGAGGCTTCCCTCGACTCGCTTCGGCAGCTCGGGATTCGAAGGCCCCCGATCGTGCCGATCCTGCCCCGCAGCCATCCGATCAACGTCGTTCTCGGAAAGGCGCTCCGGCGCGGGAAGAAGCGCCGTCAGGCGCACGCCTAGGTACAACCCGGCGCCGCGGCCGACCCAAACGGGACGGCCGCCCCCATCAGTAGTTCGATTTCCAGTCGATGAGCCCGCCCCGACGCGCGGTCTGCTCGCACCACCGGAACCAGACCAGCGCCACCGCACAGAGGCCGAGCGTCGAGACCCCGAGGATGAGCCACAGGTCGGCGTCGGAGCGCGCAGCGAGGACCCGCGCGAAGCCGCGTCCGGTGAGCATCCGCCGCAGAAGCTCGAGCCAGTAGGTGAACGGGAGCGCCAGGGAGACCCCCTGCCCCCACGGCGGGAGCACGTCAAGCGGAAAGACCGCGCCGCAGGCCAGGAAGAAAAGCCCGCTCAGCCCTTCGTTCAGGTTCATGCTGTGCCGCGCGACCACGAGCGACGTCCCGGCGAGGATGATCCCGAGCCAGAGCACGCCGACGATTCCCAGGAGGACCGCGACCAGGACGAGGGCCCAGTTCGTCCCGGGGACGCCGATGTCGAGCCCGAGCGCGAACCGTCCGAACAGGAGCGCGATCACGACTCCGGCGGTGGCCGTGAGCACGCGGGTGAAGCCGCGTCCGACGAGATACGGCATCAGCCTGAGCGGCGCCACGTAGATGTACTTCAGCGTTTCGAAATCCTCCCGATCCCGGAACACCGTCCAGGAGAGTCCGATCAGAACCTCGCTCACGTAGAGAAAGAACGTGTTCCCCAGAAACAGGAACCGAAAGGTCTCGGGATCGGCGCCGCCG
>JACQPZ010000030.1 GCA_016207265.1 Candidatus Latescibacterota bacterium
ATCTACGCCGGCACCGGGACGGCCGGGTACCTAGGGGACGGCGGGGCCGCCACCGCGGCCCGGCTGCGGAGTCCCGAAGGAGTGTGCCTCGCCTCGAACGGCGATCTCTACGTCGCGGACACCGCGAACGACGTCGTCCGCCTGATCACGGCCGCGACGGGCGTCATCTCGACCTACGCCGGCACGGGTACGGCCGGCTCGAGCGGAGACGGAGGCCCCGCGACCTCGGCGACCCTCAACGGGCCCGAGGCGCTCGCACTGACCGCGTCCGGCGATCTTTACATCGCCGATTCGGGGAATCACAAGATCCGCCGCGTCCAGGCGGGGTCCGGCACGATCAGCACGATCGCGGGGACGGGCACCGCCGGCTTCAGCGGGGACGGGGGATCGTCGACCTCCGCGCAATTCGATTCTCCTCGGGGAATCACCGTCGCGTCGACCGGTGCCTATTACGTCGGCGATCGAAACAACAATCGCGTCCGCAAGGTCACCGGTGTGCTCGCCGTCGTGGCCTGGGTCGAGACGAGGAGCTAGGGGGAGAGCGATGAGCGACGCCGAGAAGAAGGCCTGGTGGACCACCCTCGCGGAGAAGCCGCTCTTCCGGGGAAGGGGCGCGACGGGCGCGCGGATGCGCACGATGCTCGCCTCCCCGTGGCCCGATCTCGTGGGGGTCGACCTGAGCGACCGCTCGGTGAAGGCCGTGCGCGTCGTTCGCCGCGGCGCCCACATAGTGCGGGTCGAGAGCGCCGAGCGCGTGCTTTCCGGCATGGAGGCCAAGCCCGCGGAGCGGCGGTTGGCGACGCAGAGCGCGCTGCGCGAAATCGTCCGCGAGCTCTCCCTCAGAGGAAAGGCCGCCGCCGCCGCCGTCTCGGGCAGCGAGGTCGTCATCCGCCGTCTCGCGCTTCCCGAGATGGGACGCGGCGATCTCCTGCCGGCGCTGACTTTGGAATGCCGCAAGCACGTGAACTTCCCGATCGAAGAGGCGGAAATCCGCTACGAGACGCTGGGTCGCGCGGAGCGGCAGGGAATCCGCGAGATGCTCATGCTCGTGTGCGTGGCCCACCGGCGCCGGCTCGCGGAGACCCGCGAGGCGCTCGAGGAATCGGGTCTCCGTCCCGCGCTCCTCACGATCCGCCCGGTCGCGCTCCGGGCGCTCCTGCGCTCGGCGCGGGCCACGGCCTCGGACGAAGTGGTCGCGTATCTCGACATGGGAGCCTTCGCGACGCACATCACGGTTCTCAAGGGGGAGGACGTCCGCTTCTCCCGCGAGTTCGGCGTGGGCGGGGCGACGCTGACCGAAGCGCTGCGCTCGATCGTGGTTCCGGGCCACGGAACGGTCGAGCTTTCCCTCGAGGAGGCCGAGAGCCTGAAGCGGACGCACGGGATTCCGTCCGGAGCGGAGGAGGTCGGGAGCGCCGGGCGGATTCCGCTCTCCGCCGTTTCGATCATGCTCCGGCCGACCCTCGAGCGGCTGGCCCGCGAGCTTTGGAACTCCTTCGACTATTGCAACGAGCAATTCCAGGGCGAAGCCGTGACGCGGCTCGTGCTTATCGGTGACGGATCGCGGGTCCGCAACCTCCCCGATTACCTCATGGGAGTTCTCAAGATCCCTGTTTCGAGGGCCGATCTTGCACAGGGGGTGGTCCCGGCGGCTCCGCAAAGCTCCGTTCGGGCGGTGGAGCCGCCCAGGCCGTCCGAGCTTGGGCTCGGGCTCGCGCTGACCGAGCGGTTCGCGCTCAATTTCGCGACGCCGGCCGGGGCGGGGCTTCCGTATCGGCTCGCCGAGGCGATCCCGCAACGCGCGGCCGTGGTCGCCGCGGCTCTGCTCCTGGTCTCGGTGGCGCTGCCGGCCCAGATGAGCGTGATCCAGGAGCGGCAGCGGATCGGCGCGCTGAAGCGGGACCTGGCCGAGCTTACGCCGCGGACCGAGGCCGTGCGGAGATTCCGCGCCGTCCGGGAGGAGGAGACCAGGCTTCACGACCTGCTGGCTCACTTGACCGGCGGGCAGGTGCTCTGGTCCTACGCGCTGCGGGACCTGAGCCATCGGATCGGAGCCGACGTGCGTCTGACCTCGCTCGAAGTGGTGACTCCGGAGGTCGTCCCGGGCGGCGCGCAGGCGCGGCCCGCGTCGAGACAGATACGGCTCACGGGGCTCCTGCGCACTCAGGGTCGCCGGCCGGAGGACGTCGTCGGCGAGCTGATGCAGTCGCTTCAGCGATCACCGGTGCTCGACCTTGTCCGGCTGGAAGGTTGCCAGGCGGTGACCACATCGGTCAGCAGCTTCACCGTGTCGGCGGAGCTCACCGAGTGACGGGAGGGTCATGATCGCGGCAAGGCATCACCCGCTGATCGGCCACGCGGCGATTCTCGCGGCGCTCGTCCTCTCGGTGGGCGTGACCCGCGCGGTCTACGTCGCGCCGCGGCAGCGCGAGGTCCAGGCCATGAAGGGCGCCGAGCTTCGTCTCCGGGCGGAGCTCAAGGATCTGGAGGCGGGAATTCAGGAGATGGAGGGCTGGTCGAGGGCGCATCCCGGACAGGACCTCTGGACGTTTCACGCGCGAAAGGCGTTTCCGGCCCGGGACATGGTGGCCGCGTTCCTGCGCTCGATCGTTCCGCCCGCCAATCGGCATGAGGTCGGCACGGAGTTGATCCAGCCGGTGGGGACGGTCACCGACGAGACGGTGGCGGATCAGGCGGGGAATTCCATGACGTACCGCAAGGCGGAGCTTCGATTCCGCTTCTACGCCTCGTACCGGAATCTCGGGGAGTTCCTAAGGGAAATCGAGTCGATGGATCAACTGGTCGTCGTGCGGTCCATCTCGCTCCAGTACAACGGCAC
Source organism: Candidatus Latescibacterota bacterium (assembly GCA_016207265.1). Classification (GTDB taxonomy): domain Bacteria; phylum Eisenbacteria; class RBG-16-71-46; order SZUA-252; family SZUA-252; genus WS-7. Next base: position 2,840 of record JACQPZ010000030.1, read on the forward strand.
GACCTATCCCGAGCTGGCGGCCGACGTGACGATCTGGCTCTACGGGACGCCCTGAGAGGGAGGATGGACTGGTTCCGCGATCAGGTGAAGAAAGGCATGAATCCCAGGACCTACGTCCTCGTGGGGTTCCTGGTCGCCGTGCTCTTTTGGATCCACTCGCTCGACGTGAAACAGAAGTCCCTCCGGGCAAGGAATGCCGCCTCGGGGTCGGCGCGGGTCACGGCCCTGGCGGCGCCGGAGGGGAGCAAGAGGGGGAACGCCGTGGCGGCGGTTTCGACGCCGGCCGGGTGGGCCAGAGACCCGTTCGAGCGGCGCGTCATCGACGCGGGCGAGCAGCCGGGTCGGGCGCGCGTGGCGCCGCGCGGCGGCACGGCCCCGGCGACGACGGGGCTTTATCTCCAGGGAATCATGATCGGCCCCATGGGCCGGACGGCGCTCATCAACGGCGAGATCTATCGCGAGGGCCAGCGCATCGGAGTCCGCGAGTTGATCCAAATCGGACGGAGGTCGGTGATGATCCTCGATCGCGGGACCGTCACGACACTCACGCTCAAAGGAGAGGGATGATGAAACGGCTGGCCTTCGTGCTCGGGCTCGTCGCGGGCCTCGCCCTGGATCCCGGCGCCGCGCGGGGGCAGGATCCCCTGGCCTCGTTCAACTTCAAAGAGGCGCGCGTCCAGGACGCCATCCGTCTCATCGCGAACCAATACGGGTTTAGCCTCGTGGTCGGCAAGGACGCGAGCGGGACCCTGACGGCGAGCCTGAACAACGTCACGTTCGAGCAGGCGATGCGCTACGTCGCCGAGGCGACCGGCTGCGAGTACACGGTTCAGAACCGAGTGCTCGTCGTGAATCCCAGCGAGCTTCAGTCGCGCGTGTTCCCGCTCTCCTACCTCGACCCTCTGGCCGCCTCCGAGGCGGTGCACAAGGTTCTGAGCGAGCGCGGGCAGGCGCTCCCGTTCTCGGGACGGTCGAAGGAGGGAGGGGCGGGCCAGGCGATGGCCTTCTCGAACGCTCTGATCGTGACCGATACGAGCCCTCGGCTGGCTCAGGTGGAGCGGGTGCTCGCCACGATGGACGTGAAGCCGAGGCTGATCGCGATCGAGGCGAAGCTCGTCGAAACCACGCTCGGCTCGGACGAGAAGCTCGGAGTGGACTGGCAGATCCGCGCGAGCGCCAAGGGCGCGGTCCTCCCGACGACGTTCCCGTTCCCGAAGAACGCGGGCAACGGCGAGATGACCGGCACGCCCAACCCGAGCAGCCAGGTCGGAGGAATCGGCCCCGCGTTTCCGCCGGGGCAGAATTTCCCGTACACGTCGCGCGACGATTACGTGTTCGGCAAGCTCTCGTTCCAGGAGTTCAACGTCGCGCTCGACATTCTCAAGCAATCTTCGAGCACGAACCTCGTCTCCGCGCCGAAGATCACAACGCTCGACAACCAGGAGGCCGAGATCATCGTCGGAACGGTGGTGCCGATCGCGCGGTACGAGCACACCGTGCAGACCGGAGCGCTCCAGATCTCAGGCTACGACGAGCAGAAGGTGGGGGTCCGGCTCCTCGTGACGCCGCGCGTCGGGCCCGACAGCAGCATGATCCTGTCCGTCAGTCCCGAGATCAGCGAAATCGTCGAGTACCGAGGCCAGTTCAACGAGCGCCCGGTCACCTCGACGCGATCCGCCACCACGCAGGTGGAAGTGAGGAGCGGCGAGACGGTGATGATCGGCGGGCTCATCCGGTCCGCGGACATGGTCATCGAGCGGAAGGTCCCCGTGCTGGGCGACATCCCGCTGCTCCGGTACCTGTTTCGGCACAAGTCCACCACCAAGCAGAAGGTGGATCTCATGATCTTCATCACGCCGCACTTGATCGAGTCGTAAGGAGACGGAGAGACCATGAGCCAAAATCAGCCGCGCGCGCGGGTCCTGGTCGTCGACGACGAAGCCGACCTCGTCCGAATCCTCCAATTCGGCCTGGAGTCGATGGGCTACCAGGTCGACACGGCTTCGGACGGCCAGGAAGGACTCAAGAAGGCTCGGGACACGAAACCCGACATCATCCTCCTCGACCTCATGCTCCCCAAGCTCGATGGGTACAAGGTCTGCCGCCTGCTCAAGTTCGACGAGCGCTACAAGAACATTCCGATCATCATCCTCTCCGCTCGGACGCAGGAGGGGGACCAGACCCTCGCGATGGAGATGGGGGCGAACCGGTTCATCACGAAGCCCTACGAGTTCACGGAGATCCTGAGCCAGATCGAAACGCTGCTCAAATCCGTCCCGACGAGCCCCTAGCCTGCCGCGATTCCCCGTCGCAATTCCCCGCTTGACCTCGGGCGGCCGGGGACCGTAGCGTTGTTTCGGGATCGCGACGCTTCTTCTCCAGCCCGCCGAGATGAATCCAAAGGGTACTGCCGACATCGCATCCGAACCCGCACGCGCGGGGGAACGCGCGCCCGCCGTGGCGCCCGCCGTCGTCGAGAGCATCCTCGATACGATCGGGAATACGCCGCTCGTCCGCCTGCGGCACGTCGCCGCGGGCTGCCCGGCGACGGTCCTCGCCAAGGTCGAGTGTTTCAACCCGGGCGGCTCCGTGAAGGACCGCATCGCGGTCGCGATCGTGGAGGAGGCCGAGGCCAAGGGCCTCCTCAAGGCGGGCGGCACGATCGTCGAGGCGACCTCCGGGAACACCGGGATGGGGCTCGCGCTGGTCGCCGCCGTCAAGGGGTATCGCGCGATCTTCGTGATGCCCGACAAGGTGAGCAAGGAGAAGATCAATCTCCTCAAGTCGCTCGGGGCGGAGGTCGTCATCACCCCCACGGCGCTTCCTCCGGATTCGCCCGATTCGTACTACGAGGTGGCGAAGCGCCTCGCGCGCGAGACTCCGGGGGGCCATCTCGCCAACCAGTATTACAACCCGACGAATCCGGAGGCCCATTTCCGCGCGACCGGGCCGGAGATCTGGAGGCAGACGGGCGGGAAGCTCGACTACTTCGTGGCGGCGCTCGGCACGGGCGGCACCATCAGCGGGACCGCCAGATACCTGAAACAGCAGAATCCGAAGATCAAGGTGATCGGGGCCGATCCCGTCGGCTCGATCCTCAAGGACTACTTCTACACGAAGAAGATCGTTCCGGCGAAGACGTACAAGGTCGAGGGGATCGGTGAGGATTTCCTGCCGGGCACCCTCGACTTCTCGCTGATCGACGACGTGATCCAGGCGAGCGACGCGCAGTCGCTGAACCTCGCCCGCCGGCTCGCGCGGGAGGAGGGGATCCTCGCCGGAGGGTCGAGCGGGACGGCGCTCCACGCGGCGCTCCAGGTGGCGCGGCAGGCGAAACAGGGCCAGACGGTGGTGGTGATCATCCCGGACACGGGCGAGCGGTATCTTTCGAAGGTCCACTCCGACGAGTGGATGCGGGACAACCGCCTGCTCGATTCGAGCACGATCACCGTGGCCGAAGTGCTGCGCGGGAAGCGGAACCACATCCCCGCGCTCGTATCGATCAACTTCGACGAGACCGTGGACCGGGCGCTCTCCTTGATCCGGGAGTTCAACATCTCCCAGCTCCCGGCGCTCAAAGACGGCGCCGTGGTGGGCTCGGTGAGCGAGGGAGTATTGCTGCAAAAGGTGCTCGACGGCTCCGCCCGCGGCGACACGCGGATCGAATATTTGTTGGAGAAGCCGCTTCCCGTAGTTCCGCTCGACGAGCATCTCCCGCGGGCCATGAAGGTCCTGGCGGGAAGCAACGCGGCCGTCGCGGTGGACATCCACGGGAAGCCCGAGGGCATCCTCACGCGCTTCGACCTCATCGAGTACATCGCCCCCTGACCTCATGGGTTTCGCCACCGACGCCATCCACGCGGGTCAGGAGCCGGACCCTTCCACCGGGGCCATCACGCCGCCCATCTACCAGACGTCCACCTACGTCCAGGACGAGCTGGGGAAGCACAGGGGATTCGAGTACGCGCGCACGCAGAATCCGACCCGGTTCGCGCTCGAGAAGAACGTGGCCACTCTGGAGCGTGGGGCGCGCGGGTTCGCGTTCGGATCCGGGATGGCCGCGACGACCGCGATCACCTACCTCTTGAAGTCGGGGGATCACGTCGTCGCGTCGAACAACATGTACGGCGGCACCTACCGGCTCTTCGAGCAGGTGCTCACGTCCTACGGGCTCTCGTTCACGTACGTGGACACGGGCGACCTCGGAGCGACCGAAGCGGCGTTCCGGCCCGGGACGAAGATGCTCTTCGTCGAGACGCCGACGAATCCCTCCATGATCATCTCCGACCTCAGGGGACTGGCCGACCTGGCCCGGCGTCGCGGGGCGCTCCTCGCGGTCGACAATACGTTCATGACCCCCTACTTCCAGCGTCCGATCGAGCTGGGCGCGCACCTCGTCGTCCACAGCAGCACGAAGTACCTGAACGGCCACAGCGACATGGTCGGCGGAATCGTCGTCTCGAACGACGCGGCCGCCTCCGATCGGCTCCAGTTCATACAGAACGCGGTCGGGGCGGTGCCGGGGCCCTTCGATTGCTGGCTCTGTCTCCGGGGAATCAAGACGCTCCCGGTACGGATGGAGCGTCACAACCAGAACGGCATGGCCATCGCGGAGTGGCTCTCGCGCCATCCCAAGATCAAGCGCGTGTTCTATGCGGGGCTCAAAAGCCATCCCGGCCACGAGCTGCACCGGCGCCAGGCGTC
>JACQPZ010000028.1 GCA_016207265.1 Candidatus Latescibacterota bacterium
ATCCGCCCCGGGTCGAGCGAGTCGCCCGTGGAGAATCGGATCGTGAGGGGCTGACCCATCGCGACGCCGTGCATGTCGCGCGCCCCGGCGCTCAGGAACGCCTGGTAGGTCGTTCCGCCGCGAAGCCTCCCTTCCCAGGAGACGCGGAACCTTCTCCCGCTCCAGCGGAACGAGGGCGTTCCCGGTGACGGATAGATCTTGAACCCGTCCCGGACGCTCTCGTGATCCATGGGCTCCGAGAAGAGGATCTGGATCTCGCCGGCCGCCGGAAACCGGACGGAGCTGTCGGCGGGAACGGTCAGGAGCGCCTGCGGCGGAGTCGAGTCCACCGGGCCGCCGGGCGGAAACTCGGGCTTTGCGCACCCCCCGAGGAGGAGAGCCGCGAGGAGGATCGCCCCGGTGCGACCCCCGAGCGGATTCACCTGCCGCGCCGACTCGTGATCCGACCTCGGGGGGCGCCCTTCCGCTTCGAGGCCCCCTTCGATCCCCGCGGCGGACGGGCCCGTGTCCCGGAGCCTTGGTGCGCGAGGAGGTCGAACAGGATCGCCTTCTGGAGATGCATCCGGTTCTCCGCCTGCGGGAACACGACGGAGTGGGGCCCTTCCATCACCTCCTCGGTGATCTCCTCGCCGCGGTGGGCCGGCAGACAGTGCATCACGAGGGCGTCCTTCTTCGCCGATGCGAGCATGGACGCGTTCACCTGATAGCCGCGGAAGATCGGGAGGCGCTTCTCGCGCTCGGCCTCCTGCCCCATGCTCGCCCAGACGTCGGTGTAGAGCACGTCCGCGCCCCGCGCGGCCTCCGCCGCGGAGCGCAGGACGCGGGCGCGCCCCGGACCCGCTTGCGAGACCCGGCCGACCAGCCTCGGATCGGGTTCGTAGCCCTCCGGGCACGCGATCCTCACTTCGAGGCCGTAGAGGCGCGCCGCCTCGATCCACGAGTTGGCCACGTTGTTTCCGTCTCCGATGTACGCGACGACCGCGCGGTCCAGGTCCACGCCACGCTCGCGCATCGTGAACAGGTCGGCGAGAATCTGGCACGGGTGGAGCCAGTCGGTCAGCCCGTTGATCACGGGCACGCGGGCGTGACGCGCGAGGTCGACCGCAAGATCGTGCGCGAAGGTGCGGATCATGATGCCGTCCACGTAGCCGGAGAGGACCCGCGCCACGTCCGCCACGGACTCGCGCTGCCCGATGCCCACCTCCCGGTCCGTGATGAAGACCGAGGCGCCGCCGAGCTGGGTCATCGCGACCTCGAAGGAGAGACGGGTCCGCAGGCTCGGCTTGTGGAAGATGAGCGCGAGCGTGCGTTGCGCAAGCTCGCGATGCGCCCGCCCCGCCTCGAGGTCCGCCTTGAGCCGCGCTGCGGTCTTGAGCAGCCGCTCCACGTCCTCGCGCGTCAGGTCCGCGAAGGAGATGAGGTCTCGCTTCATCCGGTTTGCTCCTCGATTCGAGTGGTCTGGGGTCCGGCTCACGCCCGCGGGTGGGCGCGCGCGTAGGCCGCCTTGAGGCGGCGCCGGGTCACATGGGTGTAGATCTGGGTCGTTCCGAGGTTCTGGTGCCCCAAAAGCTCCTGAACGGCGCGCAGGTCCGCGCCGCGGTCGAGCAGATGCGTGGCGAAGCTGTGGCGGAGCGCGTGCGGGTGGGTCGCCGCGTTCGGCCCGAGACTCAGGAGCAGCCCCCGGATGTCCCGCTCGAGCGTTCGCGGAGACACCCCCGCCCCACCGCGTCCCATGAGGATCGGGCTCTCGGGGCGCGGGGCGATCGTGAGGCCCGCCCAGTACCGCGCGAGCGCATCCACAGCGCGCGCCCCCACGGGGACGACGCGCTCGCGGCTTCCCTTTCCGAGCACGCGAACGAGCCTCCGCTTGGGGTCGAACCGGCTCCACGTGAGCCCGGCCAGCTCGCCGAGGCGAAGCCCCGAGCCGTAGAGCCACTCCGCGGCGGCGAGGGCCCGGAGGGATCGAACGTCCCCCTCCGGGGCGGCGGCCGCAGCCCGGTTCAGAAGCTCGTTGAGCGGATTCTCGGAAATGCAGGACGGCAGGGGCTGGGGCGTGCTGACGCGGGGAAGCACACCCCGGAGCGCGCCGGTCGAGTGCCCGCGCCGCTCGAGATAGCGGAGGAACGAGCGCAACGCCGCCAGCGAGCGGCCGAGGGTCCGCGCGGAAATCGCGCGGCCGCCGGGGAGCTTCTCGAGCGACCGGGCCGCCGCGAAGGCGGAGAGAAGCTCGGGCGTCAGGTCGCCGGGAATCCGGGCGGCGCGCCGAAGCCGCGACTCCGCGAACGCCGCGAAGCGGCGAAGCTCATCCCGATACGCGCGGACCGTCGCCGTCGCCGCGCGGCGCTGCACGGCCATGTAGCCCAGGAACTCAGCCGTCCACCGTTCCACTCATCGCCTCGCTCGATTCTCCCTCGACGCGCGTCTTGCACTTCGGACATTGGAGGTAGTCGCCCTTCGTCTTCGTGTGCTTCTGGACGAGGATCGGCGACGCGCAGGATGGGCACTTCTGCTTCACCGGCCGGTCCCAGATTCCGAACTTGCACGCGGGATACCGGCTGCATCCGTAGAACGCCTTTCCCCGCCGCGTGCGCCGCTCCACCAGCTCTCCCGCTCCGCAGTCCGGGCACGGGACCCCCAATCCGACCGGCCGCGTCCCCTTGCAGTCCGGATAGCGCGAGCAGGCGAGAAATTTCCCGAAGCGGCCGGACCGGAGCCGCATGGGGCTGCCGCACTGGGGACACGGTTGGGCTGAGACCATGGTCTCCTCGGCCTCCCCTTCCACCGGCATCGTGGTCTTGCACTCGGGGTACCGGGGGCATGCGAGGAAGGGTCCGTTTCGCCCGTAGCGCTTCACCATCTTCGATCCGCACTTCGGGCATTCACGATCGGATTCCTCGGCAAGCGACGCCCGGAGGCGCTCCCGCTGCGACTCGGCCTGCGTGAGATCCTTCCGGAAGGGACCGTAGAAATCGGAGACGACCTTGCCCCAGGTGTCCTTCCCCGTCTCGACCCGGTCCAGCTCCTGCTCCATCCGCGCCGTGAACTCGACTTCGAACACATCCCCGAACATCTCGCTCAGGAGCTTCCATACGGTCATCCCGAGCTCCGTCGGCGTGAGCTTTCCGCGGTCCCGCTCCACGTAATCCCGCGTGAGGATCGTGCCGACGATCGTCGCGTACGTGCTCGGCCTGCCGATCCCCTTCTCCTCGAGCGTCTTCACGAGACTCGCTTCGGTGAAGCGGGGGGGCGGCTCCGTGAAGTGCTGCTCCGGATGAAGCGCGATCCGCTTCAAGACGTCCCCCGCGGCGAGGGCGGGGAGCTTCGCGGCTTCGGGCCCAGACTCCTCGATCAGCGTCGAGTGGTAGGCGCGGGCGAACCCGTCGAACTTGACGCGGCTCCCGGACGCCCGCAGCGTGAACGGGCCGGCCGAGATCTCCGCCGTGGTCGTGAGGACGAGGGCCGGATTCATCTGCGAGCCGACGAACCGCTGCCAGATCAGCTCGTAGAGGCGGTGCTGGTCCGAATCGAGATGCCGCTTCACCGCGGCGGGCGTGCGCGCGACCGACGTGGGACGGATCGCCTCGTGCGCGTCCTGCGACGTCTCGCGCGAGCGGTAGTGCCTCGGCTCGTCCGGAAGGTACTCGCGGCCGAACGTCGCGCCGATGTACTGGCGGACCTCGGTCAGGGCGTCGGGCGCCGTGCGGGTCGAATCGGTGCGCATGTAGGTGATCAATCCGGTCGCCCCCTCGGTGCCCACCTCCACGCCCTCGTAGAGCTGCTGGGCGACGACCATCGTCTTCTGCGCGCTGAACCGAAGCCGCCGGAAGGCCTCCTGCTGGAGCGTGCTCGTGATGAAGGGCGGCAGGGGATTGCGCTTCTTCTCCTGCGTGCGGACTCCATCGACGCGGAAGGTCTCCCGCTCGAGCGCGGCGGCGGCCGCCTTCGCCTGCGCCTCGTTCTCGAGCGAGAGCTTCTCGCCCGCCTTCTTGTGCACGCGCGCGCGGAACTGCTCTCCGCCCGCGGTGGCGAGATCTACGTCGAGGGTCCAGTACTCGCGCGTGACGAACGCGCGGATCTCGCCCTCGCGCTCGCAGATGAGCCGCAGCGCGACCGACTGGACGCGACCCGCGGAGAGCCCATAACGGATCGTCTTCCAGAGGAAGGGGCTCACCTGGTAGCCCACCAGACGGTCCAGGACCCGCCGAGCCTGCTGCGCGTGCACCTTGTTCATGTCGATGCTGCGCGGCTGCTCCAGCGCTTCCAGGATCCCGCGCTTCGTGATCTCGTAGAACGCCAGGCGTCGGATCCGATCGTCGGTGCCGTTTCCGAGCGTCTCGGCGAGATGCCACGCGATCGCCTCCCCCTCGCGGTCCGGATCCGGAGCGAGGTAGATCGACGCGGCCTGTTTCGCGCTCTGCTTCAGGACTTTCAGGATTTTGGCCTTCCCCTTGATCAGAATGTAGGAAGGCTCGATCCCGTGCTCGATGTCCACGCCGAGCTTGCTCTTCGGGAGGTCGCGGACGTGCCCGTTCGACGCCCTCACTTCGAACCCCGGTCCGAGGTACTTCGCGATGGTTCTCGCCTTCGCCGG
>JACQPZ010000031.1 GCA_016207265.1 Candidatus Latescibacterota bacterium
GCGTTCGTGGCGATCGGCGAGCGGGTGCGCCGCACCGTGGAGACCGTCCAGGACGTCACGCTCTTCTGCGGCCGCGTGATCCGCTCCGCGTTTCTTCCCCCGTACTACCGCCACGAAATTGTGGAGCAGATCCACTTCTCGATGGTCGGCTCCCTCTTCATCGTCATGTTTTCGTCGCTTGTGGCGGGGCAGGCGCTCGCGATCCAGTTAGCCCGCGAGCTTTCGAGAACGGGCGCCAAGACCGAGCTGGGCCACTTCATGGTCATCTCGGTCGTGCGGGCGCTGGGGCCCGTGCTGACCGGGATGGTGGTCGCCTCGAGGATGTCGGCCGGGATCACCGCCGAGCTGGGAGCGATGCGCTCGAGCGACCAGATCGACGCGATGGTGGCCTTCGGCACCGACCCCATGAAGCGGCTCGTGGCGCCGCGGATGATCGGGCTCTGGGTCGCGCTTCCGGTGCTGACCATCGTCGGGGACGTGCTGGGAGTCGTCGGCGGCGGATTCGTGGGTCTGGGGTATCATCTGCCGCTTTCTTCCTATTACCTGGGGGTCTTCAAGTACCTCACGCCGTCGAATATTCTGGTGGGGATGATCAAGCCGCTCTTCTTCGCGGTCGTGATCACGACGGTTGCGTGCTGGAAAGGTCTCACGTCCGAGGGGGGCGCCAAGGGCGTGGGGGTCGCGACGACCCAATCGGTCGTCATCTCCTCGGTGGGCATCCTGGTCACCGACTTCATCTGCACGAAGCTCATCTTCCGCCTCCTGAACTGGTGAGACGATGATCCAATTCCGGAGCGTCGATTTCTGGATCGGGGAGAATCACATCCTCGAGAACGTCACGTTCTCGGTCCCCCGGGGAAAGACCAAAGTGATCCTGGGACCCTCGGGCTCGGGAAAGAGCACGATCTTGCGGCTTCTGATGGGGCTTTGGCTCCCCGATTCGGGGAGCATCCTCGTGGACGGCGAGGACATCACGCAGGTCACGCCGGAACGGCTCCGGGAGATGCGACGGCGGATGGGGATCGTCTTTCAGCAGGGCGCGCTCTTCGACTCCATGACCGTCGGCGAGAACATCGCGTACACGCTCCTCGAGGACAGCCACGGCGACGAGGGCGAGATCGAGCGGGTCGTCCGATCCTATCTTTCGCTCGTGGGGCTCGACCCCGACCTGATCGACCGGATGCCGGACGAGCTTTCCGGAGGGATGCAGCGACGCGTGGCCATCGCGCGGGCCCTCGCCGCGCGCGACCCCAATATCCTCCTCTACGACGAGCCGACGACGGGCCTCGACCCGCAGAGCGCCGAGCGAATCACCGACCTGATCGTCCAGCTTCGCGATAAGATGGGCAAGACCTCCATCATGGTCACGCACGATATCGCCGACGCGTTCAAGGTGGGAGACCGCATCACCCTCCTCGACAAGGGGGCCGTCGTGTTCGAAGGAACCGCGCCGGAGCTGGCGGCGGCTCAGACGCCGTTCATCGGGGAGTTTCTCGCCCCGTACCGCAAGGCAGTCTCGGCCGCCACCCGCAACGTGGGAGCCGGCGGATCGGGCGCCGGCCGACCGGATGCCGGCGGATCGGGCGCCGGCCGACCGGACGCCGGGGGACCGCAGGCTCGCATGGGGGAGACTCCGTGAAGCGAACCGGCCGCGTTCCGTTCATGAGGCTCCAGATCGGCCTGTGGGTCCTCGTCGCGTTCGGACTGCTGCTGTGGGCAACCCTACAATCCGGAGAGCTGAAGTTCCTGAGCCGCGAGGAGCGGATCCAGCTCGTCTTCTCCGCGGTCGGCGGATTGGAAGAGGGCTCCACCGTGCGGCTGAACGGCGTCCCCATCGGCCATGTCCGCGACATCTCCCTCGAGCCGGGTGGCACCAACGTCGTCGTCGAGCTGGGCGTGAAGCCGGGCACGCGCGCGCGGCTCCACCAGGGAGCGAACGCCCGCGTCACTTCTGTCGGCTTTCTCTCCGAGCTGTACGTCGAGCTGGAGGGCGGAAACCCGTCGCTCCCCATGATCTCGAGCGACCGAGAGATCGCGGTGACCGTCGCCGCGGATCCACAGGTCGCGTTCCGGAAGATGCAATCCATCACGGATAGCCTCGTCGTCCTGCTCGGGAACCTGAACCAAGTGGGCCGCCGACTCGGGAAGGGCGAGGGAACGCTGGGGCGGCTCGCGCAGGACGAGCGACTTTACCAGCAGCTCGTCGAGCTGAGCAAGAACGCGAACACGCTGGCCGCGAAGATCGACGTGAACCAGTCACGCGTCTCGGACCAGCTCGTCTCTTTGGCCGGCTCGCTCGACAGCCTCGCGCAGAGGATGCAGCACGGACCCGGGACGATGGCGCAGCTCATGACGGACGGATCCCTGCATCAGAAGCTCAAGTCGAGCACGGGGCGCGCGGACTCGATCCTCGGCGCGATCGTCGCCGGGCGCGGAACGCTGGGCAGACTCTACGCGGACTCGACGCTCTACGACGATACGAAGGCGCTGATGGCCTCCATGAAGCGGCTCATGGCGGAGATCGAGAAGAATCCGAAGAAATACCTGAAGTTCAGCCTGTTCTGATGAAGCGGGCCCGGGCGCGTGACGGGCGGCCCGCCGCGCTGGGCGTGGCGCCCGCGGGACCCCGGCTCCCGCGGGCCGCGCCTAGCGAACCCAGACGAGCTTGCGGGTCTGGGAGCGGCCGTCTCCCTCCGCGCGAAGCCAGTACACTCCGCTCGAGACCTCCTTGCCGGCCACGTCCCGTCCGTCCCAAGTGATGTTCAAGGGAACGCCGGCCACGAGTCCATGGAATAGCGTCTTGACGAGCCTTCCCTGGAGGTCGTAGACCGCGACCCGGGCCGAGCGTGCCGGGCCGGGCGAGAGCGTCATGCTGGTATTCCCCGAGGCTGGATTCGGCCGCGGCGAGCTCACCGAGAGCCGCGGGGACGCCGGACTCCGGCCGGCTTCCACCCCGCTCGGCAGGAGCGCCGCATCGTACGCTGAGAAGTCGTCCACGCCCGCTTCGATGATCCCTCCGACTCCTTGGTCCTGCGCCGTGAAGCGGACGCGGGTGGTCGTGGTCGGCGTGATGTAGTCGCGGATGTGGATCGTCTCGTGGCGCCACGCGGGATCGCTCGCGATGATCGAGCGCGCCGTGACCCAAGACACGCCGTCGCCCGAGAGGTCGATCACGAAGGAGTCGGGTTCGCCGGGCGAGTTCATGTAGTACCAACGCGCGAAATGGACCGTCGGGTCGGTCATGGCGGCGAGATCGAGGGGCGGAGTCGTGAGCGTCGTTTTTCCGCCGTCCACGTCGCTGTCTTCCGGGTTCCCTCCGGGCGCCCCGTTCCCCGTAACGAAACAGAAGCCTCCCGCGCCGGGCGTGTGGTCATCCTCGGGTGCGATGGGCCCCGACTCGAACCCGCCCTCGCCGGGCTCCGGATGCTGCGCCGCGAGCTGCGCGAGCGCCGCGGGCTGCCATGCCTGTGCCGCGAGACCCCCCGCCTGCCCCGGCCGCGGGAGCCGTGCCGCCGCGAGCCGTGCGCTCGGCAGCCGCGAGGCCGCGAGCGCGCTCCCGCTCGTTCCCACCGGATCGGCACGCACCCACAGGCCCGCGAACGCGTTGTCTCCGGCAGCGCTCAACGACCAGCCCTTGTCCGTGTCGCACGAGTCGTACCAGGCCGCCGGGAGCAACGAGAAGTCGGCCGTCCGGTCGACCCCCGATTGCACCGCGGTGAGCCGCTCGATCGGCGCAAACCCCGGACGCTCGCAGCTCAGCGTGTAGACGCCGCCCGGAACGCCCGCGATACCGTAGGTGCCGTCGGCCGCGGACTCCTCGGCGAGCGGCGTCAGCTCGAGCGTGAGATCCGCGCCCCCGAGCGGCGCCGAATCCGAATCGCGCCGCACGATCCCGCTCACCGTCGCGACCGGCTCCGCCTGAAGCGTCACGTCGAACAGGCTGAGCAACCCTTTCGTAACGAAAACCGTGGCGACCGTGTCCTTGTAGCCGAACTTCCTCACGCGCAGCGTGTGGCTCCCCGGCGAAAGCGCGAGCCGCACCGCCCCGGCGGCCTGGGTGCGCGATGAATCCGGCTCTCCGAGCGCGGTCACGTCGGCTCCCGACACGGGGAATCCCCCTCCGTCAACCACGCTCACCCTCACGATTCCGTAGTTCGGGTCCGATCGGAATACGTAGAGCCCGCTCGTGATGTCGCTCGCGATGAAGGTCCCCGACGGGAAGAACGGCGCGACCTCCCAGACTCCATGGAATCCGCCCGAGAAGCTGCCGTACGTATCGTAGTAGCCGAACTCGGCCGGGAGCGTCGGGTCGGAGAGGTCGAACAGGCGCACTCCCTCCGTGTAGTAGGCCACAAAGCCCGTGTCGGCCTTCACGCGGATGTTGTGCACGATGGCGAGCGGGTTCACCGTGACCTCGTAGATCTGCGGATGCGCGAACACGTCGTGGATGTCGAAGACTTTCATCGTGCCGTAGTTCGTCTCGTCGCAGACGTAGAGATAGTTCCCGTCGCCGGAGGTCTCGGCGCTGTGCGTGCGCGCGGTCGGGTAGGTCCACGAGGTGACCTCGGTGATGGAGGCGGGATTCGTGACGTCCAGCACGCGCATCGTCGCGCTCGCAATACAGCTCGCGTAGAGGAGGTTCCCACGCGGGAAGCAATCGTGCACGTAATCCGCGGTGTAGGAGCCGACCTCGACCGGATCGGCGGGTACCGCGAGGGAGAGCACGCGCATCCCGGTCTGAGTCGCGTTGAGCCGGGTCCCGTTACAGTAGAGAAGCGCGCGCGTCGTGTCGATTTCCACGGTGTGCGCGTGGTTGAAACCCGTCGTGTAGACGCCCTCGAGGAACGGGTTCTCGGGATCCGACATGTCGATCACCTGGATCCCTCCGCCCGTCGCCTCGGTGGAAACGTAGACCCACGTCCGATACTGCTTCATCTCGCGCCACTGCGACGAAAGCCCCGTAATGAACCCAACTTCGTAAGGCGCGGCCGGATTCGTGACGTTCACGATCGCGGTGCCGTCCGTGGTCCCGAGGATGGCGTACTCGCGCCCGTCGTGATGGACGTAGCTCCAGCACGCGGACTAGCCGGGGTGGAGATTCATGTGCGAAAGGAGCGTGACGTTCTTGGAAGATTGCGCACCGGCGGGCGGGAAAATCGCAAGGCCGAGAAATACGACCGGGAGGGGTTGAAGCGCGTGTAGTCGGATGCGAGCCACGATGCGGTCTCCACACGGGCGGTGCCGGCCACCGCGCCACGCGTTGATTTTACACCCAGCCCGCCTCGCGGTACCAGGCCGCTGTGAGTCGCGCGCCCTCTTCGAGCGACACCTCGGGCGTCCAGCCGAGCTGGGACCGGATCTTCGCCGAGGAGACGAGCCATTCCCCGGCCGTGATCTCGCGGAACTTATCCCTGGAGAAATAGGGAGCTCGCCGCGTCACCGCTCCTACCATCTCTCCGAGCAAGGCGCCGGCAAGCAGCGCGGCCACCGGGATCCGCACGCGGATCGCCCAAGTCTTCATCGCCCGAACGATCGCGTTCCCCATCTCGTCGTAATCCGTGACGTCGGGCCCTCCGAGAAAATAGATCTCGCCCACGGCGCGGTCCCGCGTCATCCCCTCCCAGATGGCGCGGGCCGTGTCGGTCGCGTACGCGATGCTGAAGCGGCGGGATTTTCCGGGGATCGGGCGGAAGTGGAATCGGACCGAACGGAAGTATTTGTAGAGCGACTGCTCGCGCGGGCCGTACACCGTCGGCGGCCGGATCGTGACAACCGGGATTCGGCCCGCGGCGCGGGCGACCGCGGCTTCCCCGTCCAGCTTCGATCGTCCATACGGCGAGACGGGCCGTGGCGTCGTCTCTTCGGTGACGGGAGCGCCGTCCACGCTCGGTCCCGCCGCCGCCTGGCTCGAGACGTACGCGAAGCGCTGGAGGCCATCCCCCGCACGGATCGCGGCGGCCACGATGTTTTCGGTGCCGCGCGCGTTCGCCTCGTGGAATTCGGCGGCCGTGCGTGCGTGCGTGAGCGCAGCGGCGTGGACGATGTAGTGTGCGCCGCGCACGGCGGCGTCCAGGTGCGAGAGATCGCGGACGTCTCCCTCGGCGTACTCGACGGGCTTTCCCTCGAGCCAACGGCGGGAGGAGGTCGAGCGCAGGAGACATCGGACGCGCACGCCGCGCCGCAGAAGCTCATCCACGATGTGGCTCCCGAGGAAGCCGGATGCGCCCGTCACGAGCGCGAGCGGGGAGCCTGAGGCGGGGTGCGAGCCGGAGGCGGCCGTGGGGCCGGTCGCCGCGCTCAGCGCGGCGGTCGGGGAGCCGGATGGAACGGACGCCACGCTCACCGCGGCGGGCGGGCGAAGCGGGAGGGAGTCTTCGAGCTTACGACGGGGACGACATCCACGGCATCCCCGGGGGCGTCGTCGCGTTCGCCGCGGAGGCCATGGCAAGGCCCATCTCCGCGTCGACTTCCTTGACGATGCGCAAGATGGTGTCGAGCTGGTGATCCTCGTGTGTGGCCATGTACGAGGTGCGGAGGAGATCGCGCCCAGGCTGAACGGCGGGGACGATGATGGCGTTCACGAACACGCCGCGGTCCAGAATGCGGCGCCAGACCTGCATCGTCTTGACCCGGTCCCCGATGAAGATGGGAATGATCGGCGTGCCCTCTCCGCTCCCCACTTCGAGGCCCATGTCGCGGAATCCGTTTCGCATCTTGTCCGAGATCTGCCGGAGCCTCGTGCGGAGCCGGGGCTCCGTCTCGATGATTTCGAGCGCGGCGAGCGCCGCGGCCACGCTCGACGGCGTCATGCTCGCGCTGAAGATGAGCGCGCGGGCGTGGTGCCGCAGATAATCCATCACCGCGCGGGGACCCGCGATGAAGCCGCCCAGCGAGGCGAACGACTTGCTGAAGGTGCCCATCACGAGATCGCACTGATCCTCGACGCCCATCGCCTCGCAGGCGCCGGCGCCGCGGTTCCCCAGCACGCCGAATCCGTGCGCGTCGTCCACGAGGATCCGCGCGTGGTGTTTCTTCGCCACGCGCATGATCTCCGGGAGCGGCGCGATGTCGCCCTCCATGCTGTACAGGCCGTCCACGACGATGAGCTTCCCCGCCCTCGCCGGAATCGACGAGAGCACGCGCTCGAGATCACGAACGTCGTTGTGCTTGAACCGCTTCACGTCGGCCGGGCTCAACCGTGCGCCGTCCACGATGCAGGCGTGGGCGTCTTTGTCGAGCACGACCACGTCGCCCTTGTCCATGAGCGCGGAAATGCTCCCGAGATTCGTGAGGTAGCCGGTCGAATAGACGAGCGCCGCTTCCTTGCGCGTGAACTTGGCGAGGCGCTCCTCAAGCTCGACGTGCAGCTCGAGCGTCCCGTTCAGGAATCGGGAGCCGTTGTTGGAGGTGCCGAAGCGGCGGAGCGCGTCGTCTGCGGCCGCTATGACCTTGGGGTGCTTCGTGAGCCCGAGGTAGTTGTTCGAGCCGGCCATGATGATCCGGCGGCCGTCGATCGTGACCTCGGTGCCGTGGTTTGCGGCGATCGGCAGGAAGTATGGGTAGAAGCCCGCAGCCTTCGCCAAGCGGTGTTCTTTGAAACGATTACACTTGTCGAAAAGGTCCACGCTTACCCTGGGTTTCGGGAATTGGAGGTGCTCGCGATCTCGAGCCGGGGTCGGGTGCGAATCGGTCTGCGGGACGATACCCGATTGCGCCCGGAAGGTCAACGTCGCCTCTTGGACGCCTCTTGGCCCTTGTGCTGGGGCGCGCCGGAGGTCTAGCATCCGGCGTTCTCGATTGCACTTAGAGCCTTGATCACGCCGCCATGGAGGCCTTCCGATGAGAATCGCCATCCCGGTCCTAGCGTGCCTGACCCTGCTTGGCTCTGTTTTCGCGGTTGCCGCACCGGCTACGGGCGGCGATGCGCCGCGCACCGCCACCACCGCGCCGCCCGCCGCCCGCGCGAGCCGTGCCGATGCGCCGCCCGCCGCCCGCATCACCGATCCCCTCGCCCACACGTTCTCGATCGTTGCCCGAGATCCCGAGACCGGCGATCTCGGTGTGGCCGTGCAATCGCACTACTTCTCCGTCGGGCCGATCGTCCCATGGGCCGAGCCCGGCGTCGGCGCCGTGGCGACCCAATCTCTCGTCGAGGTGAGCTACGGGCCGAAGGGGCTCGAGATGATGTCGAACGGAAAGGGCGCGAAGCAGACCCTCGCGGATCTTCTAGCGCAGGATGAGAGCCGCGACGTGCGCCAGGTCGCGATGGTGGATTCGCGCGGCGAGGTGGCCGTTCACACCGGCTCGCGCTGCATCGCGTTCGCGGGCGACCACGTCGGCAACCAGTACTCGTGCCAGGCGAATCTCATGGCGAGCGAGAAGGTGTGGCC
>JACQPZ010000039.1 GCA_016207265.1 Candidatus Latescibacterota bacterium
GTAGAGCATGAATCCCAGGATCCCCGGCACCACAAGGTCCCAGTTCCTCGCGGTGTCGCCGAAGAGCGGCTCAATGAGATTGGGAACGAGCGTCTGATTGAGCGTGATTCCGATGTAGTAGCCGAGCGAGACCCCCGCGAAGAGACTCTCCGCGAAACGGAAAAACGGGTTGTCCTTATAGAGAAACGTGAGGCACGCGAGCGTGAGGAGCGCCGCGATCCAGACGCCGATATCGGGGTGCGCCATCGGTCAGGCCCCCCGCCGTTTCATCCGGCTCTTCATGTACGCGAGATTCCCGACGAGGATGAAGACGAGGATCACGGTATGGATCACGGTCTGGCCGTCCATCCCCTTCGTCGCCGTGAAGGTGTGCGTCGTCCGGTAGAACCCGGCCAGCTCGGGGTGCCGGCTCGCGAGGAGCTTCTCGTACTCCGCCGCGCCCTTCATCCCGCCGAGAATGCCGACGAGCTGGCCGGCATTGAGATACGCGTAGTACTTGGGCGCGCTCACCGCGGTGGGACCGATGATCACCGGCGTCCCGATCTGCGCGCGGACCTGGGTGATCCACCACTCGCCGATCGTGCCCGTCGCGACGGTGACGATCACCTTCACGTGCCGGATGTCGGGAACGTCCCGCATGAGCGGAAGCTCGCCGATCGGCCTCCCGTTCGCATCGGTTGGGAACGCGCCGGAGATGTCCTCGCCGAGCCGCCTCATGACCGCCGCCGCACCGTCCTTGTAGCCGAGGTTCACGTAGTCCTCGCCGTAGCGTAGACCCGGGAACTCGGCATTCAACTTGGCGAGCACGTTGTTCGCGATCCCGAGCGCGCCCAGGGGATAGAGCGCGGTCACGACGACCCGCACCTTCTTGAGGAAGCACTGGCGCATGACCGCCTCGGCCATCGGGTCGTTTTCCGGCGCCGAGGAAGGGCCGTAGTCGAACGAGATCCACACCACGTCCCCGGGCGTGAGGGCCTCGATGTACTCGAACGCCGAGCGCGTGGGACCGCTCGTCGTGACGGGGAGCCCGATCGGAAACACGATCGGCGTCGCGACGCTGAGCAGGACGAGTAGGAAGATCCACCGGCGGTCCAGGCCCAGGAGCTTCTCGACGAACCCCGCCACGCTACTCCCCCTTCCCCACGCCCAGGTATCCCCGTTCGATCCCGAGTATGACCCGGATGGCCATCGAGGCCGCGCCGAGCGCCGCGCCGATGATGATCCCGGACTGGGCCGCGCCGTTCGGCGTGTCCATGATCCACTCGGTCAGCTTCCCCAATGCCTGGCTCGCCCCCGCGGCGGCGGGTTGGAGCGGCGGAAACGGCGCGGCGAGGAACTCGAGCAGCGGAACCCGGCCCGCCATGACGAGACCGCCCGCGAGGAGGAGGATGGACGCTTCCGTATTCCGCGCCCGGAACGCGCGGAAGGCCGCTGAGGCCATGAAGAATGCGAGCAGGGCGAAGATCGTGGACTGAAGCGGCTGGAAGAAATGGTCCGTGATCCACTGGAACGGGGTGGCGGATCCGTCGGGCCTGTATCCGATCCCCTGCCGGGACACGGCGCCGTACACTCCGAGCCCTCCGGTGACGAACAGGCCCGTCAGGAGCACCGCAGAAAAGGGCCATCCCTTTTCCCGACGCCGGATCCGGCGGAGGCTGTTCTGGAGGACGTTCACGACCCCCAGGAGCAGCGCGAACGCGTACACGATGATCAGCCATTGATCGAGTCTCGGGCTCATCCCGGTCTGTCCCGACAGGAATTGCTTCGGGATGTAGAGCGAGAGGATCGGGATGACCCCCGCGAAGACTCCGATCAGGATCGGAATGCGCGTCCGAAGCGCCGACGCCTGGAGCCCCATCACGATCCCAGCGATGGGGATGAGGGCGAACAGCACGACGAGCGCGACGCGGCCGAACTCGAGGTTCATCGGGTCTTGAAGATCTCCGCGCTCCAGGGGATTCCGATGCTCGCCGCGACGATGCCCAGGAATCCGAGGAGCATGATGATGCCCTTGGCGATGTCCTGGCCGCGCATCGATCCGAGGAGGACCGGCTCCCGAGTCAGATAGGCGCTCGCCGCATACAGCTCCTCACCGATCAGCGTGTAGTCGCACGTGGCGACGAAGAACGGTAGCTGGGTCGGGTCCGCCTGGCCCGCGATCTGGATCGCGCCCGTCGACTGGCCGGTCTCGGCGAGGATGAGCGATTCGGCGAAGAAATATCCCACGAGGAAGATCGCCGCCGGCCGCTCCCGCACCATCCGGGCCGCCACCGCCGCCGTGTATGCGAACTGGTCGTACGTGATGTAATTCACCATCTCCTCACGGAAGAGATCCGGCCTTCCCTCGGAGAGATAGGCGGCCCGCACGACCTCTCGCGCCGCGGCGAACGTGAGGGGATCTCTGTTCGGGACGTCGAGATCGGCTCCGTAGCGGGCGGTCGCGCCCGCCACGTGGCTCAGGATCGCGACCGAGGCGATCGTCTGGATGTCGTCCATGCTCTGGATCCCCGGCACATAGAGCACCTTCTTCCCGATCTCCGTCGCGCGTCCGATCGCCTCGTCGATCGCGTTCAAGCCCGCGATGCGGCGGATGAAGATCTTCTTCCCCGACCGCGCGGCCGAGATCGAGCCCAGGATGAGGCAGATGAAGAGGATGTTCGCGATCAGGGAGTTGGTCCGCTCGAGCCGGAACCAGTTGTCGTGGGACGCCACGGGATCGCTCACGAGCGGCGGGCCGGAGGCGCCCGCGATTCCCATGGTGTCGGGGGTCGACGCCGATACCAGCCTGATCTCGTAGCGGTAGACTTCCTTGTCCTTCGCCGAGGAATCGACGTAGCGCTGGGCGCCCGGCTCCACCGTCGCGATGTCCTTCCAGTCGTACGCGGGCGGCTCCGCGCGGCGGATCTGGATCCGCGCGTCCGGAGGAAGCGCGGGAGGGATCTTCCACGTGACGAGGATCGCGTTGCCCGTGTCGCCGGGGCGGTCCTTTGCCGCGAATTCGGTCGGCGCGGGAAGCTCGGGTCCGGGCGGCACCGCGGTTTCGGGGGCGCGCGCCGACGCCCGGGGAGGGATCGCGAGAAGAAGCGACGCGATCAGCGGCGCTGCGGGGAGCATCCTTCGTGCGAGCACGTGGCCCAAAGCGCCGGTTCGCATCGGCGGGAGACTAGGAGAGCTTCACCGAGGGTGTCAACACGGGTTTTCTGTGGGTTTTCTGCCCCTGAGCCTCATGATCGGCCACACGAAGACGGAGAGCACTCGCCATCGCATGCAGAAGAACCGAAGCACGTCCTTCACCCACTGGCGCGGGTGGACCTCGATTCCCCTGGAGAAAAACGCGGGCAATAGCTCGGGCTCGAGCCCCGCGTCGCGGAACTTCCCCATGAGCCAGAAGGGATTCAGCTCCCGCTCGGGGTACTGGCCGTCCAGGGGATGGCGGTAGCGGAACGCGGGACGGGCCGTGACCGACCGCTTCGATCGGTACTCGCGCGCCGCAGCCAGAACCTCCTCCGCGACCAGGCCGCGTGTGAGCCGGACCGCTTCCAGAAGCTCGTTTCCCACGAGCTGGGGGACGTGCTCGCCGATATAGGCGCGGCGTGCGGCGAAGTAGGGCCCGTCGGGCTCCGCTTCCATCTGCCGCCAACCGCGCCGACGCCTCGCCCTCGCCGGGAGGTAGAGCGAGTTGTTCTCGTCGCTCAGGAAGAAGATCCCCCCCGGGCGGAGCAGGCGGTGCGCCTCCTCGAGGAAGCCCTCCAGGTCGCGGACGTGCGATAGGACGCAGTTCGCCATGACCCCGTCGAAGCTCTCGGAGGGAAGCTGCATGGCGATCCCGTCCCCGTATCTCGATTCGAAGTTGGCCATCGGCGGGTCCATCCGCTCCGCGAGATAGCGACCCACGGCGACCATGTCGTGGTCGATCTCCGTCGCCACGACCCGCCGCGCGCCGTAGATCGCGACGAGCAGGGCCTCGAGCCCGAAACCCGCCCCGAGATCCAGGACGTCGCGCCCTTCGGCCTCGAGATAGAGGTACATGTCCCGCGCCTTCTGGAAGAGATGCTCGATCCGGGCGGGATTGCGGAGGATGCGGAGATACGAGTAGTAGGTGAGGAAGTATCCGGGGAACTGCGCGCGGATCCCGGCGTCGCTCTGCATGAGGATCGCGCGGAGCGAAGCGAGGCGGCGCTCGAGCAAACCCGCCACTAAGCGATGTCCGCCACTACCCGGCCGGTTCGTTCAGGATCCGCGACCGGCGGATCCCGTGCGAGTTCATCCGATTGTGAAGGTGCTGGCGGCTCACGCCGAGGGCGCGTGCTGCCCGGGAGACGTTTTGGTCGCACTGGCGCAGCGCCTCGCGGATCGTGTCGGCCTCGACGGCGTCCAGCGTCTCGCGCAGCGAATGCTGCCCGTCCCAGCGGCGCGTGACGGGAGCGCCGAGCCCGAAGAGCGACGGATCGAGCGCCGCGCCGTCGTCGGCGAGCGCCACGGCGCGGGCCATGGCGTTCTCCAGCTCGCGGACGTTCCCCGGCCACGGATGCCGCAGCAGGACCTCCCGCGACTCGGGCGTGAGGCCCCGGAGCTTCTTTTGCTGCTGCTTCCCGAACTGGTCGAGGAAATGCTGCGCCAGGAGCAGCACATCGTCGCCGCGCTCGCGGAGCGGCGGCACGTCGATCGGGACCACGTTCAGCCGGTAGAAGAGATCCTGGCGGAACCGGCCCGCATCCACTTCGGCTTTGAGGTCGCGATTCGTGGCGGCGATGATCCGGACCTCGACTTTGCGCGAGATGGTGTCTCCCACGCGGCGGATCTGCCCGTCCTGGAGGACCCGGAGCAGCTTTACTTGTAGAGAGGCCGGCATCTCGCCCACCTCGTCCAGGAAGATCGTGCCGCCGTCGGCCGCCTCGAAGAGGCCGATCCGGTCCTCGGTCGCTCCGGTGAACGCGCCTTTCTTGTACCCGAAGAGCTCGCTCTCGAGCAGATTCTCGGGAAGCGCTCCGCAATTCACCGCGATGAAGTTCTTCTCGCGGCGCGGGCCGTTCATGTGGATCGCGCGCGCGATCAGCTCCTTCCCGGTGCCCGTCTCCCCGTGGATGAGCACCGAGACCGGGGTCGGAATCACCTTTTCCAAGAGCTCGATCACCCGCAGCATCTTGGGGCTTCGGCCCACGAGGAGCCCGTAGCGGAAGTCCTCCTTGAGCGCGCGACGGAGATTCTGGTTCTCGATCTCGAGGCGGCTCTTCGAGTCCTTCAGCGTCTCATGCATCCTCGCGTTCTCGAGCGCGACGGCGCAGAGCGCGGCGAACCCTTCGAGGAGCGTGATGCTGTCGGGCGTGAACTCATGGGTGATCGAATGGGAGTCGATGTAGAGGACGCCGAGCACGCGCCCCGAGCTGAGGATGGGCAGCGCGACGACGGTCCGGAGCGAAAGCTCGCGAACGCTCTTGCGGTCTTGGAAGAGCGACGAGCCGACCGCGTCGGGAACCCACACCGTCTCCCGCCGGTGGGCCGCCTCCTCGGCGATGCCCCACGAAATCTGGAACTCGTCCGGCGGGAGCGTGCTCTCATCCTTGTTCCGCGCGACCTCGAAATGCAGTCTCCCGTCGTCGCGCATCAGCATCAGGAACCCCCGATCGGCGTCTGCGATCTGGATGACCGCGTCGACGACGCGCACGAGAAGCTCGTTCAGATCGAGGGTGCCCGTGATGGATCGCGCCGCTTGGAGGACGTGCGTGATGCGGTCGAGATCGGATGCGGCGCGTGTTCGGGAAGGTGATCGTGGTTCAGCGAGGAGTTCGCGTTCCCACTGCGTCAGGCCGCGGCTGAGTCGTTCGAGAGGGTCGATCTCCGGCATTTCCGACGCGCTGGGATCCTTCTGATGGGACGGATCTTGGCGCTGCGTCATGGTTCCACCCACCCCTTGTTGGCCCCGGCAGGGCAACATTGCGCTGCGACTGCTTGTGCCATGCCAAGATACAACTGTAAAAAGCCTTTGTCAAGTGACGAACTGGATGGTGGGACGGATACGTCTCAGAAAGAGCCCGAAAACGGCATACCCTAGCGCAGAAACGCATAGCGCGCCGACGATTGACAAGGGATCGGAACGCCCCCAAACCCAGACGCCCACGATCCCGCCGAGACACACGGCCAGGCTGACGACACCCATCGTTCCCCATGGACCCAGAACGGTGCGGAGGCGGTGCGTGGTGTGGTCAACGCTCCCGGCCGTAACGGGCCGGCGGCCGAGGATCCGGTCCACCACGACGAAGGTCACGTCGAAGAGCGGGTACGAGAGGATCAGGAGCAGGGCGGCGACGTGCGGCCACGTGGCGCCGCCTTCGAGCGACTGGAGCGCGAGCGCCGCGAGCGCGAACCCCAGGAGATGGCTCCCCGCGTCGCCCAGGAAGATCCGAGCGGGCGGCGCGTTGAAGACGAGGAATCCCCCGCAGGCGCCGACCAGCCCCCAGGCCACGGCCAGATGGACCGGCGCGCCGCGGATGAGGCCGAGCGCGACGAACCCGCACGCCGTGATCGGAACGAGCGCGCCGACCAGTCCGTCCATGTTGTCGAGGAAATTGATCGCATTGAGTAGCGTCACGACTCCGACGAGCGCGATCAGACCGAGCAGCGGATTGTGGCGCAGGGGCTCGACGTCGGTGCCCCACCACACGAGGCACGCGCCCGCGACGAGCTGCCATGCGAGCTTGTGCCCGGGACGGAGCGCACGGCGATCGTCGACCAGCCCGAGGGCGAGCGCGACGAAGGCTCCCGCGAGGAGACCCGGATGCGGAGGGGCGATCGCTGTGGAGGACAGGGCGCGCGCGAGAAGCGGGGCCGCGACGAGCGCTGCGGCGATCGCCACGCCCCCGAGGAGCGGCGTCGGCTCCGTGTGGGATTTCCGCGATGCCGGCTGGTCGAGATAGCCGGTGGCGCGCGCGAGGCGCCGGGCGAGGGGCGTGAAGACGAGGGCCGCGACGAAGGCGAGCGGCGCGACCACGAGGAGCGGGAGCGCCTCGCCCGTCAATGCGCGCTCGAATCGCGGAAGACGCGCAACACCGTGAGCAGGAGGATCCTCAGATCGAAACCCATCGACCAGTGCTGGATGTAGTAGAGATCGTACTCGATCCGCCGATCGAGCGACGTGTCTCCCCGCAGCCCGTTCACCTGCGCCCACCCCGTGATCCCGGCCTTGACGTGATGGCGGAGCATGTAACGCGGGATCGACGAGCGGAATCGATCCACGAACTCCGGACGCTCGGGCCGCGGCCCCACGAGGCTCATGTGGCCGAGCAGCACGTTCCAGAGCTGAGGCAGCTCATCGAGCGAGAGCCGGCGAAGCAAAGCGCCGGCGCGAGTGCGACGCGGGTCGTCCGGACGCGTCCACACGGGGCGATTCTCCGGCTCGGCGTCCGCCCGCATGGTGCGGAACTTGTACATCCGAAACCGGCGGCCGCTCAGCCCGACGCGCTCCTGCGCGTAGAGCGCGGGGCCGGGAGAGTCGAGCTTCACCCAGACCGCCAGGATGAGGAGCAGAGGCGAGAGCAGGATGAGCCCAGGGAGCGCGAAGGCGATGTCGAACGCCCGCTTCAGTAGGGAGTTCCACCCCTGCTCGGGGCTCTCGGTCACGAGCACGACCGGCATCCCGTCGAAATCATCCACGCTCGCGTTCAGCGCGAACGCTCTCGTCAGATCGGGCACGAGGCGGACCGCCGCCGTGGAATCGCTGAGCCGCTCCAGCGCTTCGTGCTCGGCCTCGTACTCCGATCGGGCGAGCGCGAGGTAGACGAGCTCCGCGCCGGTGCGCTCCACCAGGGCCGGAAGCTCCGGCACGGTCCCGATCACGCGCGTTCCGGCCACTTCGCCACCAACCGCGGACGGATCGGCGGCCACGATGCCCTCGATCGCAAATCCGAAGTCGTGCTGATCCGCCATCTTCCTCGCGAGCCGGGTCGCCAGATCGCCCGTCCCCACGATGAGCACGTGGCGCAGGTTTCTCCCGCGGCGCCGGAGCGAGCGGAGCGCGAGCCGGACCGTCCCATGCGCGGTGCACAGCGCCGCGGAGGCGATCACCCCGAAGAGAACGAGCACGGAGCGCGCCAGCTCGCCGCGCGTGAAGAACGAGCCGAGCGCCGCGAGCGCTACGACGATGACCACGCCCTGGAGGAGCGCGACGATCTCATGGCCGATCCGAGAGGTTCGCGCGGACCGGTACACGTGGAGCGACCGGAGCGTGAGCAGCGAGCCCAGCGTGAGAGCGGCCCCGATCCAGACGTAGAGCGAAAGGGGTGGAACGCCCAGCGGAGCCGGGATGCCGAGCCCGTAGAAGCGGAGCCAGTACGCGAGCATCCAGGACCCCGCGATCAGGGCTCCATCCAGGACGAACATGCCTGCGGCGAGCGGTTGTCGATACTTGGCGAGCATGGGTGGCCGGGCTCCAGGAGGCGATGCCGCCCAACGAGCGAAGACACCTTAGTCGAAACATCGGCCCGATGGAAGGGAGGCGCCGGGAGCGTCCTGCCCGGCGCGCCGATTGATGCTATACTGCCCCGATTCTCATGCCCGAGCGCGAAACGATTCCCGTCGTTCTATTCGCGTACGACCGGCCGGCGCACCTCCGCCGCGTGCTGGACGCGCTCCGGACGAACCGCATCCCGTGTCTGTACACCTTCAGCGACGGCCCGCGCGGGGCCGCCCAGGCCGAGCGCGTCGCCGAGGTGAGGCGGACGCTCCGCGCCGTGGACTGGTGCGAATGCGTGCACGTCGCGCGGGAGAGGAACCAGGGACTCGGGACGTCGATCCTGAGCGGCGTCGCGAGCGTCCTGGATCGGCACGATGCCGCGATCGTGTTCGAGGACGATCTCCTCTGCGCGCCAGGCACGTACGCCTGGCTCAACGCCGCGCTGAACCGCTATCGCGACGAGCCTCGCGTGTTGAGCGTCTCGGCGTGGACCCACGCACGCGTCACTCCCGGAGGCCTCGAGAATCAGCCGTTCTTCAGCGGCCGCTGCAACACGCTCGCGTGGGGGGCGTGGCGGCGCACATGGACGGGGATGGACCGCGACGCGCGGGAGATGATCCGCGAGTGCCGTTCACTCGGAATCGATCCCTACCGGTACGGGGCGGACCTCCCCGTGTACGCGGAGGAGGAGCGCCACCGCAACATCTGGGCGGTGCGCCTGATCTATAACCACCTGCGCCGGGGCGCGCTCTGCCTCTGCCCCGCGCGCAGCATGATCCAGCACATCGGATACGACTCGCTGGCGACCAACGCGAACCGGGACGAAGGATGGGCCGATCCGCCTCCCGCGCCCGCGCCGCCTCCTCCCGCCGTCTGGCCGGACCCGCGTGAGCACCCGGAAAGTCCCGCGCTGTGGCAACGAGCCTGCGGCGCCCGACCGGGGGCGGTACGCTACTGGGCGGGGCGGATCCGGAGAACGGTCGCGCGGATCGCGCGGCGCGCCGCCACCCGGCCGTCCCCGATGGGAGCGGGGGTTTGACCGCCGGTCTCAGGGCGCGCCTTTCGCTCGCGCGAATCCGACTGCTCGCGAAGCGATTCCAGGGCCTCCCCGGGCGGGCCCGGTGCGGAGCCCACACCGTCCGGTTCATCGACGGCGTCAATTTCTACATGTCCTACAAGGACATCTTCCTGAATCGGATCTACCACTTCGAATCCGTGCGTCCCGATCCGGTCATCCTGGACTGCGGCGGGAACATCGGCGTGTCGCTCCTCTACTTCAAGTCGATCTACCCCGCGGCCCGCGTGACCGCGTTCGAGGCGGATCCCGCGATCTTCCCGTTCCTCGAGGAGAACGTGCGGGTGAACGGGCTTG
This sequence comes from Candidatus Latescibacterota bacterium, assembly GCA_016207265.1. Taxonomy (GTDB): domain Bacteria; phylum Eisenbacteria; class RBG-16-71-46; order SZUA-252; family SZUA-252; genus WS-7. The sequence goes on from JACQPZ010000039.1 coordinate 9,822, forward strand.
AGGACGTGAGGCTCGTCAACGCGGCCCTCTCTTCGAAGGAGGGATCTCTGCGCTTCTTCTCGGACGGCCGTTGCGGCAGCTTCATCCCGGAGGACGGCCAGGCGCACCCTCCCCGAGGGTGGACCGCCGTCCTCGTCCCCTCGGTGAGGCTCCGCGAGTACCTCGCCGAGCCGGTCGATTTCCTCAAGATGAACATCGAGGGAGCCGAATGGGACGTGCTCCAAGACAGCGAGGACCGGCTCCGCGCGGTCCGCGAGATCGCGATCGAGTATCACCACTTGCCCGGGCTCCCGCGGACGCTGCACCGGATCCTCGACCTCCTGAGCCGGTGCGGATTCGAGTACTTGGTCCACCACTTCGACTACGAGACCAATCCGGAGATCAGGCCGCCCTTCCGGCTCCACCCCGATTCGCGCTACTTCCTGCTCGTCTATGCGAAGCGGACGGGCCCGGGCGACTGTAGTGGGCCAGTTTGACCCACTACCCGGGCGACTGAGCGCATGACCGCCGCGCGTTCGTTCCTGGGTCGGCTGGCCCGCAGGGTTGGGCGCTGGACGGCGCGACCGCCGATCGGGGGCGTCTCGTTCGGGTCCCTGCGCCGGCTCGATCCGGTGAATCGGAGATTCGGGCTCGGGCGGGGCACGCCCGTAGACCGCTACTACATCGAGCGCTTCCTCGATTCTGTGAAGGACGGAATCCGCGGCCGCGTGCTCGAGGTCGGCGACAACGCGTACACGATGCGCTTCGGCGGCGCCCGCGTCGTCCGCTCGGACGTCCTCCACGCGGAGCCGGGTCACCCGGGCGCGACCATCGTCGGCGACCTCACCCGGTCGGAGCAGATACCATCCGACGCGTACGACTGCGTGATCTGCACCCAGACGCTTCCCTTCATCTACGAGGTGCGCGAGGCGGTCCGCACGCTGTATCGGATCTTGAAGCCGGGCGGCGTTCTCTTGGCGACGGTACCCGGCATCAGCCAAATCAGCCGCTACGACATGGAGCGCTGGGGAGACTACTGGCGTTTCACGACCCTCTCCACGCGGCGGCTCATCCTCGAGCATTTCCCCGACTCCGCAATCGAGATCCGCGCCCATGGAAACGTGCTCGCCTCCGTGGCGTTCCTCCACGGGCTCGCGGCGGAGGAATTGACCCAGCCGGAGCTGGATCACGCGGACCCGGACTTCGAGACGCTCATCACCGTGAGGGCGACAAAGCCGGGCGCCCCCCGGGCATGACGATGGGCCTCGGGCGACTCGCGCGGAGGGCGGCGCGGTGGGCAGCGCGGTGGGTCCGCAGGCCGTTCTCCTCGGGCGCGGTCATCCTCGTGTATCACCGGATCGCCGAGATTCCCGGGGATCCACAGCTCTTGAGCGTCTCGCCGGAGCGGTTCGCGTCGCATCTCGCGGCGATCCGGGCGGCCGCCGGTCCGGTCCGGCTCCTCGATCTCGTGCGCTCCCTGGACGGCGGTGCGGCCCCGGCCCGGGCGGTGGCGCTCACGTTCGACGACGGCTACGCCGACAATCTGCACGCGGCAAAGCCGCTCCTCGAGCGGTTCGAGGTTCCGGCCACGGTCTACGTGACGACGGGCCAGATCGACTCGCCGCGCGAGTTCTGGTGGGACGAGCTCGACCGTCTGCTGCTCCGTCCGGAAGCGCTGCCGGAGGCCCTGACGCTCGAGATCGGAGGAACGACGCGGCGGTGGGAGTTCCGGGAGACCGGGCCCCGCCAGCGCGCCTACCGCGAGTTATGTGCCGCGCTTCGAGACCTGAGCGCCTCCCACCGGGAGGCGCTGCTCGACCGGCTGGCCGCGTGGGCGGGCGCGGATCGGCTGGCGCGGATGACGCACCGGGCGCTCTCGGCGGACGAGGTGCGCCGCCTCGCGGAGGGAGGCCTGATCGACGTGGCGCCGCACACCGTCACGCATCCCGCTCTGTCCATGCTCCCCGCGGAAGATCAGCGGCGGGAGATCGAGGAGAGCCGCCGCGCGCTCGAA
>JACQPZ010000033.1 GCA_016207265.1 Candidatus Latescibacterota bacterium
CCTTGATGACCGGCTTCGAGCCCCCGCGGGGATGCGGGGGCCTCGTGCCGCGATGCGGGCCACCTGCCTCGCGCGGCGGCCCGCCTGCCCCGCGCTGCGGCCCGCCGACGCCCCTGTGCGGGCCTCCCGGCCCGCGAACGAACCCCCCGCCGTACGGGCGCTCGTCGCGTCGCCACTCGCGCCCCCCTGCTTTCCCGGGCCTCAAGGGCCGCGGAGCGCCGGGGTGATGAGGACCCTTGGGCCAGGCGGGCTTTCCGTGGGGCGGCTTCCGGTGCGGCCAGCGTGGCTCGACGCCAGGCATCGCGGGCTGCTCGCCGCGCTTCAAGCGCGGAGGGCCCGCGGGGCGATCGGAGCGGAACGGGCGAGGCGTCGGGACTCGAGCCTCCGGCTCTGCCTCCGAGTTCGGAACCTTGCGGGGCGGACGTTTGCCGGGCTTCGTCATGGGAAGGACTGCATCATATCACGGAATCGAGGTCACGTCAGCGACCCGCGCACGAGGTCGCTCAGGAGCTTTCCGTCTGCCCGCCCCTGAGCGCGGGCTTGGACCTCCTTCATGACGCGCCCCAGATCCTTCACGGTGGCCGCGTTCAGCTCGCTCACGACGAGGCGGACCAACTCCCGCGACTCCGCCTCGGTTAGGGGAGCGGGTAGGTATTCCTGGACGGTTCTCAGCTCGCTTTGTAGCTTCCCGACATCCTCCGCCCTCCCGAGCCTCTGGTACTCGGCGGCCGCGTCCTTGAGCTTCTTCGCGTACGCCTGAAAGGCACGGATTACGTCCGGGTCGGGAAGCGTGGTGATCGAAACGTCCTTCTTCTTTTCGAGCAGGATCTGGCTCCGGAGCATCCGGAGCGTGGAAAGGCGCTCCTGGTTGCCGGATTTCAATGCGGCCTTCATGTCCTCGTTCAGACGATCTTCGAGCATCCGCCCGTGACCCCCTCGGCGCGCCCCCGGCCTCAAATTCAACCCGACGCGAGGCGCACGGCGAGTATACCAGAATGTTGACATAGGGAGGAAAAGCGGCCAAACTCCCGCGATTCCAACCCCATCCAGTCGGTCTCCGGAGGATCCAGAATGGCCCCGTCTCACGTCCGAGCCGCGCTCGGCCTCGCGCTCGGCGCCCTGCTCATGCTGGCCGCCGTCCCCAAGGCCCATGCGATCGAGGAACGCGGATGGCTCTCGTTCGAGGGCGGCTCGGACTTCTACGATCCGGAGCAGGCGATGAGGGATTCGCCGGGCTTCGGACTCCGCGCCTCCGGTTTCCTGAACCGGTGGGTCGGAGTGGAGGGAATGCTCCACCGGTCCTCTCCCGACCAGGACCCTCCCACCCTGGGGAGCGCCAGCGTAACCCACTTCGCAGCGGGTGTCATTCTCACGCCGGACCGCTACCAGTGGGTGCTTCCCTACATCTATGGGGGCTTCGGCTCGATCAACCTGGACCGGGACGGGTTCGGGTCCAAGTCCGCGGGGGCGCTCCACGCCGGCCTCGGCGCCGTATTCCGCGTCGGCGAGCGGATCGGGTTCAGGCTGGACGCGCGGGACGTGAACTATCGTCAGGTGGACGGGCCGGGAAGCTCGGTGCGCGCGAACGAGGTGCAGATCTCGACCGGGGTGACGGCCTTCTGGTTCGGTCGTCCGCGCGACACGGACGAGGATGGCGTGCCGAACAAGCTCGACCGCTGCCCCGACACGCCGACCGGCGCCGTCGTGGACGCAAGCGGATGTCCGCTCGACACGGATCAGGACAAGGTCTACGACGGTCTCGATCAATGCGCCGCGACTCCCGTGGGGGCCGTGGTCGACGAGAACGGCTGCCCGCTCGACGGGGACCAGGACGGCGTCTTCGACGGCCTCGACAAATGCGCGGACACGGCGAAGGGCGTCGTCGTGGATGGGCAGGGTTGCCCGATCGATTCCGACGGGGACGGCGTCTTCGACGGACCGGACCAGTGCGCCGGCACACCTGCGGGCTCCAAGGTGGACGCCAACGGCTGCCCGCTCGACGCGGATGAAGACGGCGTGCCGGACGGGATCGACATCTGCCCGTTCAGCCCGGCCGGCTCCGCGGTGAACGCAGGAGGCTGCCCGCTCACGCCGACGCACTACGAGCAGGAGCTGCTCGACGATTGGGTCATCCGGCTCACGGATCTCGAATTCGTTCCGGATTCGACGCGGATCATGCCCCAGGCGATGGCGCGTATCGATTCGGTCGGTATCGTGCTCCAGCAGTGGCCGATGCTGCGGATCGAGGTGGGTGCCCACACCGACGATCAGATGGAGGAAGCGAGACGTCAGCCGCTGAGCCATCTCAGGGCGAGAGCCGTGCTCCAGTATCTCTACTCGAAGTTCCCGACGCTGATCTCGAAGAACTTCTACTACACCGGCTACGGCGACGCGCAGCCGCTCGCCTCGAATCGGACCGAAGCCGGCCGCGCCGTGAACCGGCGGGTCGAATTCAGGCTCATGAGCATGGAAGTGTTGACGAAGGAGAAGGCGCGGAGGGAGGCGTTCGGCTCGACACCGGTGCCGCCGGCGCCGGGTCTCAAGCCCAATACCCCGGAGGCCCCGCCTCAAGAGGCGCCGCCTCAGGAGGCGCCTCCGCAAGAAGCCCCGCCTCAGCAACAGCCGCCGCAGGAGACGCCGGTTCAGCCGGAGCCGGGGAATTGATCCAGGGAGCGGGCGCCGCTCCCTGCGGTGCTTCGGGCCCGGCTCCGAACGCCGCGCTCAGGTTCGCACGGGAGCCGGCGTAACCTCCGCGAGCCGGGCCGTGAAGTGACGCAGGACGGGGGCTTCGTGAACGATGCGAAGCCCCCGCAGCGTTTCCCTCTCCTTGTGGATCTCGATGACCGACCGCGCGACGTATCGCATCTGCTCCGACGTGTAGACGCGCCGCGGCACCGCGAGCCGAACCAAGTCGAGTTTCGGGAACACCTCCTCCCCGGTCTTCGGATCCTTGTGACCGAACATGAGGCTCCCCACTTCGACCGCGCGGATGCCGTAGGTCCGGTAGAGGGCCACGACGAGCGCCTGGCCCGGGAACTGGGACTGAGGGATGTGCGCGAGGAAGCGCTTCGCGTCGATGTAGACCGCATGGCCCCCGACCGGCTTCACGATCGGAACGCCGGCCTGATCCAGCATCGTCCCCAGCATCCGCACCTGATTGATCCGGAAGGAGAGATAGTCCTCGTCGAGGACTTCTTCCAGTCCGCGCGCCATGGCTTCCAGGTCTCGCCCCGCGAGGCCGCCGTACGTCGGGAACCCTTCGACCCGGAGCAGAAGATTCGTCACCGCCTCCTCCAAGGCGTCGGCCTGGAAGGCGAGAAACCCTCCGATGTTCACGAGCCCGTCTTTCTTCGCGCTCATCGTGCACCCGACCGCGACGTCGAACAGCTCCCTCGCGATCTCGCGGACGGACCGGTTCGCGTGCCCGGGCTCCCGCTCCTTGATGAAGTAGGCATTCTCCGCGAACCGACACGCGTCGAAGAAAAGCGGAACGCCGTGGCGGTCGCAGATCGCGCGAACCGCGCGGGCGTTCGCGATCGACACGGGCTGCCCGCCGCCGGAGTTGTTCGTCACGGTGATCATCACGAGCGGGACGTCGGATTTGCCGCGCGCTTGAAGCACCTCTTCCAGGCGGGCGGTGTCCAGATTCCCCTTGAACGGATGCTCGGCCGCGGGATCGAGTCCTTCGGGGATCACGAGATCGAGCGCTTCGGCGCCCTGCGCCTCCACGTTCGCGCGGGTCGTGTCGAAGTGGCTGTTGTTCGGCACGACCTGCCCCGGCCGGACCATGGCGGAGAACAGGAGATTCTCGGCCATGCGCCCCTGGTGGGTTGGGATGACGTGGCGGTAGCCGGTGATCTCCCGGACCGTCTGCTCGAGCTTGAAGAAGTTCCGGCTGCCCGCGTAGGACTCGTCCCCGACCATGAGGCCCGCCCACTGGCTGTCGCTCATCGCCGACGTGCCCGAATCGGTCAATAGGTCAATGTAAATCGAGTCGGCGGGGACCGCGAAGATGTTGAGGCCGGCCCGCTCCAGCAACTTCGCCCGCTCCTCCTTCGAGGAATAGCGGATCGGCTCGACCACCTTGATCCGGTACGGCTCGGCCGGGAAGCGCATATGCCCTCACAATAGCAAACTCGCCATTGTCAGGACACCTCCCGCTCGGTACTGTTTCCCGACGGGAGAAGTCCTGGCGGCCGCACCCACGATCATCAGGGGATGGCGGATCATGTCTCGAGACCAGCGCAGTCCGTGGACGTGGATCAACCTCGTTGCGCTCGCGGCACTCGCCGGCATCTCCTTTTGGCTCGGAGCGAGCCGGTTTCCGCGATTCCTTCATCCCATCGTCCTCGGCGCGATCGCTTCCCTCACGGTGACGGCCGTATACGTCCTGCTCCTCCTCCGCTTCCGCGCCACGAGCCGGCTGAGCACGCGGGAGCGTCACCAGGCGCGCCGCTTTCAGGACATCATGAACAGCCCGCACGAGGGCCTGTGGCGGTTCGATGGGGAGGGAAACACCGTCGAGGTGAACCGGCGGCTCGCGGAGATGCTGGGATACGCTCCCGAAGAGCTGCCCGGACGCAAATGGTCCGATTTCGTCCACGAAGAGTGGGCCGCCACCGCAGGCGGCATCTTCGAGCGGATCCGCCGGGGAGAATCGCTCCGTTTCGACTGCTGCCTGAAGCGCCGGGACGGCTCGCCCCTCTGGACTGCCGTGGCGAGCCACACCGATCTCGACGCCCAGGGACGGCTCCGCGGCGTCCTGGGACTCTTCGTGGACGTCTCGGAGCAGCACCGCACGGCGGAGGCGCAGGCCGAGGCGCTCTCGCTGCTCGAGGCGACGCTCGAGTCGACCGCGGACGGAATCCTGGTCGTCGACCCGCAGGGGAGAATCGTACGCCTGAACGACCGATTCGTCCGCATGTGGCGGATCCCTCCGGAAATCGTCGAAACCCGCGATGACAATCAGGCGCTCGCCTTCGTCCTTTCGCAGCTCGCGGAGCCCGAGCAGTTCCTGTCGAAGGTCCGGGAGCTGTATTCCAAGCCCGACGAGGAGAGCTTCGACACGCTTCGCTTCAAGGACGGCCGGGTCTTCGAGCGCTATTCCATGCCGCAGCTTCTCGGTTCCGCGATCGTCGGACGGGTCTGGAGCTTCCGCGACGTCACCGACCGCGAGCGCGCCGAGGCCGAAGCGCGCATCGCGATGGAGCGGGAACGCCGCATCGCGCAGAATCTGGATGCCGCGTTGTTCCGCTTCACGCTCGGCCCGGATCTGGAAATCCGTAAGTACGAGCATTTCTCCCTGGGCGCGGAGCTTCTTTTCGGCGTGCGCATCACCGATCTCCAAGCGGATCCCCGATTCTGGATCGATCGCATCCACCCGGACGATCTGCGGGACGTCGTCCGGCCGGCCCTCGACCGCCTGCTCGACCTGCAGCGCGTCGTCATCGACTTCCGCTACCGGACCTCGAAGGACATCTACCGGTGGCATCGGTCGCGGCTGATCCCCGGAACGGGGCTGGACGGCTCCATCCACGTGGACGGGCTCGAGACCGACGTGACCGATCGCGTCGCGCTCGAGGAGCAGCTCCGCCACGCGCAGAAGATGGAGGCCGTGGGGCAGCTTGCCGGTGGAATCGCCCACGACTTCAACAACATCCTGACCGCCATACTCGGGTACTCGGATCTCCTTCTCTCCCGGCTTCCGAAGAACGACCCGTCCCGCCGCTCGATCGAGGAGATCCACAAGGGAGGGGAGCGCGCCGCGTCTCTGACCCGGCAGCTCCTCGCGTTCGGCCGCAGGGCCGCCACGACGCCGCGCATTCTCGATCTGAATTCCTCGATCCGGGAGCTGAGTCCGATGCTTCATCGCGTCGTGGGCGAGGATATCGCCTTCGATCTTTCCCTCGGGGAGTCGCTGGGACGCACCCGGATCGACCCGTCCCAGCTCGAGCAGGCGCTCGTGAACCTCGTGGTCAACGCGAGGGACGCGATGCCGCGTGGCGGCACGATCCGGATCGCGACCGACGATGTCGTGCTGGGTGACGACGACACGGAAGCGGACCCCGACCTCGCCCCGGGGCCCTACGTGCGCGTGATCGTGTCGGACACGGGGACCGGTGTCCCGAGGGAAGTCGCCGAGCGCATCTTCGAGCCGTTCTTCACGACCAAAGAGCCCGGACGCGGCACCGGCCTGGGCCTCGCGACGGCCTATGGGATCGTCCGCCAGCACGGAGGCCGCATCCGACTCCTCCCCGGAAGCGGGCGCGGCGCCTCCTTCGAGATCGTTCTCCCGCGCGTGGAAGGCGAGATCGCGCCGTCCGCCGCGCCTCGTCCCGCCGAAGTCCAGGGCGGACGCGAGACGATCCTCTTCGTCGAGGACGAGACGGACCTCGTCGCGCTCGGGCGCGAGATCCTCGGGATGTACGGCTACACCGTCTTGACGGCCGGGACGGGCGAGCAGGCGATCGCCATCGCCGAGCGCGCCGGATCCTCGATCGACCTCGTGATCACGGACGTGGTGATGCCGGGCATGGGCGGCCGCGAGCTGGTCGAGCAGCTCCGAAGGCGTAACCCCGCACTCCAGGCACTGTTCGTATCGGGATACACTCGGGACACCGTGCTTCTGCAAGGAGTCGAAGAGGCGGAGTTCCACTTCCTCGAGAAGCCGTATACGCCCCAGGGGTTGGCGGGAAAGGTCCGCGAGATTCTGAATGCGGCGAGGCGCCCCCTAGGACGCGGCGCCGGTCTTCCCGCCCGCTAGCTCGTCCGGCGATCCGGCGACGGCGGCCAGCGTCGCCGGAAGCGCCGTCGGCGCAAAGGCGAGCTCGGAACGCGTCCGGTCGTTCCGCACCGGAGCGAGGCGCCTCAGGTGAAGCACGAGATCGCGTGGGAGGACGAGCTTGCGCAGAAAGGATTGTTTCGGGAGCAGCGGCGTGAGGAACCCCAGCTCCTCGACCAGCTTGTCCGGCAGGGCCCGACGGGGCGCGGGAATTCCGGTGATCCCCGTCAGGAGGGTGTAGAGCTCCCCGAGACGCACACACGCTCCGGTCGCGAGGTAACGGCGGCCGCCGTGACCCAGCGCGACGGCCGCGGAAACGCAGCGGCCCACGTCCAGCCCGTCGCTGATCGCGAGCCATACCCGCTCCAGCATGCGATAGGGAAGCTCGCGCGCCGCAAACGCCTGGATGAGGCCGCCGAGGAGCGTCGGAGCGCCTCGATGGAGCAGCACGCCCGGGCTGACCACCATGGATCGCATCGCGCCCGGCTGGTTCGATTCGAGGACCATTGCCTCCGCCTCGTATTTCATGCGCACGTAGTCCGAGACGTAGCGGCCTTCGGGAAGCGTGTCCTCGTCGACTGCGCGCTCCGCGTCGTCCCGCTCCTGGATCGTTCCCGCATATCCGATGAACACGAAGGCGCGCACGTCTGCGCTCCTCGCTTCGCGGAGCAGCGCCCCGGTTCCTTCCAGGTTGATCCGTCGCTGCCCTTCGCGGGCGAGGCTCGCAAACCCGGTGCGGGCCGCCGCGTGGACGACCACGTCGCAGCCCTCCGCGATTCCGCGCAAGGATTCGGGCCGCGCGAGGTCCGCGCGGCGGATGTCGAGCGGCGGCCGCTCCGGGAGCGGATCGAGCTTCGTCTGGTGCACGAGAATCCGGAAGGGCGCGCCGAGAGCGGCGAGCGCGGGCATGAGAGCGCGGCCGAGAACGCCGGTGGCGCCGGTGACGAGGATCCGCTGGGGCTCGTAGGGCGGCCGCATGGGAGGCGATGAGTCTAGCATCTCCTTGACGGGACGACGGGTCTGGAGTTTGCTCCGGCCATGACGGGAGACGCCCGGCACCACGAGCGGCGCTCGGTCTTCTTTCTGGCTCGATTCGAGCGATGGGCGTTGCCCCGGCTCGCTGCCGCGCTTCCCCGATGGGTCGCTCCGGATCATCTCACCCTGGTCGGCGTGTTCGGGTCCACGGTCATCGCGGTCGCCTACGCGCTCTCGAACCGCAGCGACTCGTGGTTGTGGGTCGCGAGTCTCGGGCTCGTGATCAACTGGTTCGGCGACAGCTTGGACGGAACGCTCGCCCGGGTGCGCAAGATCGAGCGGCCCCGGTACGGCTTCTACCTCGACCATCTCACGGACGCGTATTCCACGACCGCGGTCGGCCTGGGCCTCGGGCTTTCCCCGTACATGCTCCTCTCGGTCGGTCTCGCGATCGTGATCGCGTATCTCATCCTCTCCATCAACGTGTACCTCGAGACGCACGCGTTCGGCGAGTTCCAGTTCGGCTACGCCTGGATGGGCCCCACGGAAGCGCGCGCGATTCTGATCGCACTGAACACGCTGGCGTTGTTCCGCCCGCCGCTTCCTTTCCACGTCGGTGTCGTGGGCGCGACGATCTTCGACGTGATCGGAGCGGCCGGCGCCGTGACCATGGCGGCGCTTCTCGTCGCACGCGTGATCCGCAATCTGAAGACCCTTTCGGCGCTCGAACCTCCGAAACGCTGATCGAATCGCCGGGCGATTCCATCCCGCACGCCTCACGCGATCCGCGTCTCGCGCTCTGCAACGGGCGCGATGGCCGGTCGGGGCCACGCCGGAGCGCGCGCCGTTCCCCTGAGGACGTTTTTCACCCCGCCTTGCATCTCGCCATCCGTGGAGTTCGCCGCTCCCAATAGGATTTCGACGCAGCCGCATTCGCGGCGCGATCTGCACGATCGCCCGGCATGCGATCTGCTCTACGCCTTCGCGGCTTCATGCGTCCACCCCGGACGCACCATCGAAGCGGATGAGCCGGTCGGGCTCGTCCGCCGACGTAGCACGTCATGGAACGCGAAAACGAGGAGGTATCCACGTGCGCCAAGCACTTCGCGCGGCACGCGGGGGAGCGTGGTTTGCTCTGTTCCTTACGGCGCTGGGCGCAAGCCCCGCGCTCGCGGGACCCTACACGCGGCTCCAGGTTCTACTGCCCGGTGAGACCGCGGCGCCGGGAACGACCGGCGGCAAGACGGGCTCCCCACGGGCCCAGGTCGCCGGCATTCCGTTCGACGTCACCATTCGCGCTTGCGACAACACGTGGACGACCGTTTCGAGTGTCACGAACAGCATCCAAATCACGTCATCCGACGCAAGCGCGACGTTGCCCGATCCGGCGCAACTTCAAGCCGGCGCGCGCACGTTCACGGTGACGATGAACGCGGCCGGCTCGTTCAACGTCCTGGCCCACGATCAAACCGACAACACGATCCCGGACGGCACCTCCGCGGCGGTGACCGTCCAGGTCCTGGCGCGCTTCGAGTTCGCAGGGATCGCGCAGAAGCACAAGTACGCGGGCGTTCAGGACGGGACGACCATCTGGGCGCGGGATCCGAACGGTAACACCGTGACCGGCTACACCGGCCCCGCGATTCTCCGCGAGATCACGAGCTACGGGGACGGACGGATCGAAGTGAGCGGGACCGGCTCCGCGGCCGTCACGTTCGCAAACGGCACGTGGACCGGCAACGTCACGATGTATCGCGCGGACGAGACGAGCATCAACCGCGGCAACGTCAATATGTACGCGTACGACCCGCTCCAGCCGTCCAAGGACGGCACGAGCGACCCGTTCATCGTCCACCCGGGTGCTTACTCCCGCGTGCAGCTCATCGTGCCCGGCGAGACGCCGCTTCCGGGGAGCGTCTCGGGGAAGACCGGCTCCCCCGCGACGCAGGCCGTGGGCACGGGCTTCGCGGCGGGCGTCTACTCGACCGACGCCTACTGGAATCCGGTGCCGAGCAGCGACGTGGTCCGGATCATCTCGGCCACCGATCCGATCGAGACGGTCTCGCCATCATCGGGAGCGCTTTCGAGCGGCTTCCGCCAGTTCACCGTCACGTTGAATACCGCAGGGACCCAGACGCTCACCGTCTCGGACCTCACGAACGGGTCCATCACGGGCATGACCAGTCCGCCGATCCAGGTCATCCCCGCGGGCGTGGATCATTTCGCGTTCAACACCATCACGGGACCGTTGACCGCGGGTGTTCCCGTCTCGGTCACGGTCCGTGCGGTGGACTCGGGCGGCAACACGGTCACGAACTATGCGGCGGACGCGATCCTGGCCGCGAACACCGGCACGGGGAGCATCACGCCGAGCCAGATCACGCTCACGGCCGGGACGTGGACGGGTTTGGTCACGTTCAAGGGCGCGGGTGGCGCGGTGGCGCTCACGTGCGCCGACTATTCGGCGCCTCCGAAGATCGGAACGAGCAACAGCTTCGTCGTGAATCCCGGTCCGTTCTACGGAATGCAGGTGATTCTTCCCGGAGAGGCGGCGATGGGCGGCACCGCGACCGGAAAGAGCGGCACGCCGAGCGACCAGACCGCCGGGACGCAATTCACGCTCACGGTGCGCGCCGTGGACCAGTTCTGGAACCTGGTTCCGGGCGTGAGCGACCGGATCGGCCTCGCCTCGACGGACTCCTTCGCCTGGATGCCGGCCGAGACGACGCTCGTCAACGGCCAGATCCTCGTTCCCACGCGCCTCCACAAGAGCGGCTACCAGACCATCACCGCGACCGACCTCGACCAAGGCTCGATCCAGGCCAACTCGTCGAGCCCGGTGCGCGTGATCGGCGGCTCCTTCTCGCGCGTCCTGATTCTCGCGCCGGGCGAGTTTCCGGCGCCCGGCTCGGCCACCGGCCGGGGCGGCACGGCCACGGATCAGTCGATCAACTACGCCTTCACCGTCACCGTGCTCGCCACGGACCCGTGGTGGAACCCGGTCGGCGGCGTGACCGACGTCGTGCGCATCACGTCCGGAGACCCGCTCGCGCAGCTCCCGCCGGACGAGGCCATGGTGGACGGCCGCGCGGAGATGACCATGCGGCTCTCGACGGGCGGCTTCCAGCAGATCAGCGTCTCCGACGTGACGAACCCGTCCAAGACGGGCAGCATGACGCAGGTGCGCGCGATCTCGAGCGGATTCCACCTCGAGGCTTCCGTGGCGCCCTCGACCGCCGCGGCCGGCGATTACTTCACGCTAACGGTGAAGGTCACGAACGACGCCGGAAGCGTGATCCAGGAGATCAACTCCTTCGTGACGGTCGAGGTGCAGAACGCCTCGGACGGATTGCCGGGCCGGGGAACGCTCCTCACAACCCAGTTCCAGCTCCTGCAAGGGCAGCGCGCGGTCTCCGAGACCTATACGTTCGCGGAGCCGATCCTCATCATCGCGCGCGACGACGCGGGGAACGCGCCCGCGACGAGCAACGTCATCACGATCACGCCGGGACCGCCGAGTGCGGTGCGGCTGAGCAGCGATCCGTCCTGGGTAGGCGGGAACAAGCACGCCACCCTGCGCGCGTGGGTCGTGGACGACTATGAGAATGGGGTGCCGGACCAGCCCGTCACCTGGAACCTCCTGTCCGGGACCGGCACGCTCACGCCGATCGACAACCTCACGGGAGCGTCCGGCGAGGCGCGCGCGGATTTCCTGAGCCCGCGGCAGCCCGAGACGGATCGGATCCGGGCTTCCTCGAACGCGCTCTCCCGCGACCTCGATCTCGTCGTCGCGTTCGTCGATCCGAACGCGTCCGGCGGCACGGCGACCAACTACCCGAACCCGTTCCATCCGCCGGGCGAGCCCACGACGATCGCGTACAAGATCAACGACGATGCGACCGTCACGATCCGCATCTTCACGCAGAGCGGAGATCTGGTCCTGCGCGAGGAGTTCGCGAGCGGGGCGGCGGGCGGCCGTGCCGGGTTGAACGAGTTCCCCTGGGACGGACGGAACGGCAAGGGGCAAGTCGTCTCGAGCGGTGGGTACATCGCGCTGATCGAGGCGCAGGGACAGGGCTCGACGCTGCACGTCATCCGCCGGAAGATCGCGGTGGTTCGGTAATCGAGGAGGAGCCATGAATCGCATCACGCCTTCCCTCGTCAGGAATCTCGTCGTCGCCGCGGCACTTGTCGCAGCCACCGGCACCGCGTGGCCCGAGCAGGAATCGGGCGGCGGCCCGGGCTCCTGGCTCTCCCAATACGTCGGCGCGCGAACGCTGGGGCTCGGCGGCTCCTTCGTCGGCGCTGCGGACGACGCGTCGTCGGTGGTCTGGAACCCCGCCGGGCTGAGCACCCTCGTCCCCAACGAGCTGCGCTTCGAGACCGCGCGGCTCTTCGAGGACACGTCGGTCAGCGCGATCGGCTTCGCCGTGCCGGGGAACCGGTTCCCGAGCTGC
>JACQPZ010000040.1 GCA_016207265.1 Candidatus Latescibacterota bacterium
GGTTACGCCAAGGCGATCATCGAGATCGCGACCGAGCGGGTCCGGGTCGCGCCGGCGCCGGGGGCCGCGCCTAATTCCCCTGCGGCAGGAGCTTCGCCCGATTCCGCGGCGCCGGGGGCCGCGCCCGGCGGCAGCCCGGCCGATTCGACCGCCGAGGCTGCGGCGGCGCCCCGCAGCCTGTATCGCGCCGAGGTCACCCTCCTCGACCTCGGCACCGGGGCCGTACCCGAAGTCACCCAGGAACCGGAACCGCCCCCGATCCCCCCCACATCCGACGAGCACGAATCGCCGGTCCCCGGGAAGCTGATCAAGTAGTCGTCTCCTCCGGCCGATAAGACGGACGAACCGGCGCCGGGGGCACTCCGCCCCCGGACCGCCTCACACCGTTCCGGGAGACCGCATGGCGCCAGGAGGCCGCAAGCCCCTCGGTCAAAGTCTCGTCGAGCAGGGGCATCTCTCGCGCGAGGGGCTGACGCGGGCGCTCGAGGAACAGCGCCGAACCGGGCAAGCGCTCCGCGAAGTGCTCTTGAGGCTCGAGCTCGTCTCGGAGGACGCGATCCTCGACTACTACGAGGAGCAGGTCGGCGTGCCGCGGATGGATCTCACGACCTACGTCCTCGAGCCCGAAATCGTGCGGATCGTGCCCGAGCGGATCGCGCGGCAGTTCAAGCTCGTCCCGCTCTTCAAGATCGGGAACACGCTGACCATCGCGATGGTGGACCCCCTCGACATCGTGGCCCTCGACGAGGTGAAGCTCGCGACCGGGCACGAGGTCGACGTCGTCGTCTCTTCCGAGTCCCAGATCCGCGACGCCGTGGATCGACATCATCCCCTCGGGGGCGGGCTCGAGCAACTGGTGCGCGAGCAGGGGCAGCGCCATGGAGGCCTCCTCGAGGAGGTGCGGGCGGAGGAAGACGGGCCGGTCATCCGATTCGTGAACGCGGCCGTCCAGCAGGCGGTCCGGGAGGGCGCCTCCGACCTCCACTTCGAGCCCGACGAATCCAATCTCAGGATCCGATTCCGCGTGGACGGGGTGCTGCGGGAGGCGTCCATCCAATCCAAGTCCGTGCACGCCTCGGTCGTCTCGCGCGTCAAGATCATGGCTCAGCTCGACATCGCGGAGCGCCGCCTTCCCCAGGACGGCCGGGCGCGGCTCGACGTTCTCGGGAAGGAATACGACCTTCGCGTCTCGACGTTTCCGACGATCCACGGGGAGAACGTGGTTCTCCGCATCCTGGACAAGTCGAGCGCGCTCCTCGGCACCTCCGAGCTGGGTCTCGCGCCCGGGCCGCTCGCGTCCCTCGAGCAGATGATCGAGCGTCCGAACGGGATCGTGCTGGTGACCGGACCGACGGGGAGCGGGAAGACCACCACGCTCTACTCCTGCATCGGGAAGATCAACACGGTGCAGCGGAACATCGTGACGCTCGAGGACCCCGTCGAGTACCACCTCCCGTCCATCCGGCAGACACAGGTGGATCCCGACGCTGGCCTTTCGTTCGCCCGCGGCTTGAGGGCGCTCCTGCGCCAGGATCCCGACGTGATCATGGTCGGAGAAATCCGCGACGGTGAGACCGCGGAGATCGCCGTGCGCTCGGCGCTCACCGGCCATCTTGTTCTCTCCACGCTTCACACGAACGACGCGGCCGGCGCGCTGCCCCGGCTGATCGACATGAAGATCGAGCCGTTTCTCCTCTCCTCGGCGATGCTCGGAGTCGTGGGCCAGCGGCTGGTCCGCCGCGTCTGCGAGAAATGCAAGCAGCCGTCCGATCCGCCCCAGGACGCGCTCGCGGAGCTGGGCGCCGGGGCGACGCGGGGCCGGTTCGTCACGGGCGCGGGCTGCCTCGCGTGCGGACAGACGGGGTATCGCGGCCGCGTGGGGATCTTCGAGGTCCTGGTCGTCAGCGACGAGATCCGCGACCTGATCGTATCGCGCGCGTCCACGGAGGAGATCACGCGCGCCGCGCGGCGGGCGGGGATGCTCTCCATGCGCGACGACGCGTTGCGAAAGGCCGCCGAGGGCGTCACGACCCTCCAGGAGGTCATCCGGGTGACGCGGAAGAACATCGACGCGCCCGACGAGGACCCGGCCACGCTGCCCGTCCGCTCCTCCTAGTCCGTGCCCGCGTTCCGCTACCGAGCCGTGAGCCCTGGGGGCCAGGCGCAGCAGGGAGTCCTCGACGCCTCGGACTTGGACCAGGCCCTGGACCGGATCCATCGGATGGGGCTCACCCCGGTCCGCATGGAATCGCACGAGGAATCCCGGCGCACCGGGAGGCGGCTCGAGATCTTCCAGAAGAAGGTCTCCGCGCGGGATCTCATCCTCTTCACGCGGCAGCTCGAAACGATGCTCGAATCGGGCCTGCCGCTCCTCTCCGCGCTCGAGATCCTTCACACGCAGACCGCCCATCCGAAGCTTCGGTTCGCGATCGATCGGGTCCGATCCGACGTGGAGCAGGGGTCCACCCTCACCGAAGCGCTCCGCCGACACCCGAGCTGCTTCCCGAAGATCTACTCGAATCTGGTCTTCGCGGGCGAGGAGGGAGGACTTCTCGGGCAGATCCTCGATCGCGTGGCGACGCTGCTCGAGTACGAGGCCGAGACCGATCAGCGGATCCGATCGGCGACCTTCTACCCGACCCTGATCATCACGGAACTCGTGCTCGCGTTTTTCGTCCTCATCAAATTCGTCCTGCCCCGGTTCGCGTCTCTGTTCCGGAACTTCAACGCGCAGCTCCCGCTTCCGACGCGGGTTCTGATCGCGATCAGCGACTTCTTCGAGCACCAGTGGCTCTTGTTCCTCTTCCTGAGCGGCGCGGCCGCCGCCGCGGCGATCGTCTGGAGCCGGACGGAGCGGGGGCGCACGGCGATCGACCGGTTCATCGTGACCGCACCCATCTTCGGGCCGATCTTCCTCATGACCATCATGTCCCGCTTCTCCCGGGTGCTCTCGGCCCTCCTGGCGAGCGGCATTCCCATCGTCCAGGCGCTCGACATCGTCCGGGGCGTGGTCGGGAACAAGGTGGTCGAGGCCGAAGTGGACAAGATGCGCGACGGAGTGGTCGCTGGCATGGGTTTGGCCGAGCCGCTGAGGGGAAGCCCGGTCATTCCACCCCTCGTGGTCAAGATGCTCGCGGTGGGGGAGGAGACCGGCGCGGTCGACAAGATGCTTCTCAGAGTCTCCCGATATTACGACCAGGACGTCGATTACGCGGTCAAGAACCTGTCCACGGCCATCGAGCCCGTGCTTCTCATCATATTGGGGGCGGGGGTGCTGTTCACCGCTTTGGCAGTGTTCTTGCCTCTCTGGAACCTCATGAACGTCTTCCGGCATTAGGCCGGACCGGGTCCCGAATCCGCGCTCAAGGTCGGCGGGTGCATTGCCGATTGCAATAGCCAGAGCGAGAACCCATGCCCCCGGGGGGTGGGGCTACGGAGCATCCATCAGGGAGGTTGTGCGTATGCATCGGAACAAGGTTGAGAGCGGGTTCACGTTGATCGAGCTGGTCATCGTCATCGTGATCCTCGGCATCCTCGCGGCGGTCGCCATTCCGAAGTATGAGGACATGCGCGAGCAGGCCCGGGTGGCCACGTTGAAGGGCCAGCTAGGCGCGATCCGTTCGGCTATCGCGATTCAGTACGCGCGCAATGCCCTGAACGGCTCCGCAACGTTCCCGACGCTGAACGGCGCCATCTTCGCGGACGGAAACGTCCCGAAGGAGCCGATCTTGAACTCGAACGCGGTGAAGACCACGGCCGGTGTCGACAACGCGGGGGGATGGCAGTACACGGCGGCCACCGGCATCGTGAAGGCGAACCTGAACGCATACTCCTCGTACTAGTCCACGTTCTTCGAAGCGGTCTCGGTCAGTCGACGCGAGGTGGGAGCCCGGCTCCCACCTCGTTTGCACCATCTGGGGGGCGGATCCCGGAACGATCGGGGGAACGGAATGCGCTGGACACGCGCCGGGGCAGGATGCCTCGTCGCCGCCGCGGTCGCGGCCCTGGCCTACGGGCTGACGCTCTCTCCCTCCGTGGGGGCGGGGGATAGCGGCGAGCTGATCCTTGCCGCGCAATCTCTGGGGATCGCGCATCCGCCCGGCTATCCCCTCTGGGTTCTCCTCGCGCGGGTGGTGGCCCTCCTTCCGTGGGGGTCGGTCGCCCTTCGTGTGAATGCGCTCTCCGCCGTCCTCTCCGCGCTCTCGGTCGGACTCTTCTACCTCCTCGCGGCCCGCTGCGGGCTGAAGCGCCCGGCGCGTGTGGGCGCGACTCTGGTCTTCGCCGGCTCGACGGTCATCTGGGGATCCGCGGTCCAGGCCGAAGTCTATGCGCTCGCCACGGCGGCCTTCCTTCTGCTCGCGCTCACCGCGCTTCGGGCGCGGTCGAGGCGGACCGCCGGCGGGAGGGCGGACGCGGCGTTCTTCTTCGCCGCGGGGATGGCGCTCATGGTCCACCAGACGCTGCTCTTCCCGGCGGTCGTGCTCGGAGCGTGGGTCTTGGCGCGCGGATTCCGGGCCTCGAGGCTCGTCGCCGCCCTGGGATGGGCTGCGCTCGGATTGTCGATCGTGCTCGTGCTGCCGGTGAGGAGCAGCACCCATCCCACGCTCGACTGGGGGCACGATCGCAGCGTCGCGGCGCTCTGGGAGAACCTCCTCCGCCACGGATACGGCGGGCTCCGCCAGAATCCGTTCCGCCTGGATCGCAC
>JACQPZ010000036.1 GCA_016207265.1 Candidatus Latescibacterota bacterium
GCTCTCCTACGAGCTGGATACGATCTGCCAGGTCGGATACGCCCAGTACTTCCTCATCGTGCGGGACTTCATCGACTACGCGCAGCGGAACGGGGTCGCGGTGGGCCCCGGGCGCGGCTCCGCCGCCGGGAGCCTCGTCTCTTACGTCCTCGGCATCACGGACATCGATCCGCTCCGCTTCGACCTCCTCTTCGAGCGGTTCTTGAATCCGGAGCGGATCAGCATGCCCGATATCGACATCGACTTCGATTACGAGAACCGCGGCAAGGTGATCGAGTACGTGCTCGAGAAATACGGCCGCGAGAGCGTGACGCAGATCATCACCTTCGGCACCATGGCCGCCCGCGCCGTGGTGCGCGACGTCGGCCGCGCACTCGGGATGGGATATGCGGAGCAGGACCGGGTCGCGAAGCTCATTCCCGGAGAGATCGGCATGACGCTGACGCGGGCGCTCGAGACCGTGCCGGAGCTTCGCTCGCTCGCCAAGCAGGACGAGACGCACGCGAAGCTGATCCGCTGCTCGCTCGCGCTCGAGGGTCTCGCGCGCCACGCGTCCACGCACGCCGCGGGCGTGCTCATCGCTCCCGGGAAGCTCACCGACTACGTCCCGGTCTACCGCTCGAGCAAAGGGGACGTCACGACCCAGTACGACATGACGTCGCTGGAGCGGATCGGGCTCCTGAAAATGGACTTCCTGGGGCTAAGGACTCTCACCGTGCTCCGGGATGCGGTTCGGCTCGCATCGCCGACCGCAGACGCGCTCCTGGATCTCAAGCGCATCCCGCTCGACGATCCCATGACCTACGCGCTTCTTTCGAAGGCGCAGGCGGTCGGCGTGTTCCAGCTCGAATCCTCGGGAATGCGCGACCTCCTCCGGAAGGTTCAGCCGGACACCTTCGAGGACATCATCGCGATCAACGCGCTCTTCCGGCCGGGGCCGATCCAGAGCGGCATGATCGACGACTTCGTGAAGCGCAAGCACGGGAAGCAGAAGGTCACCTACATGCACCCGCTGCTCGAGCCGATCTTGAAGAACACGTACGGGGTGATCCTGTACCAGGACCAGGTGATGCAGATCGCGAACCGGCTCGCGGGTTTCTCGCTCGCCCAGGCGGACATCCTCCGCCGCGCCATGGGGAAGAAGAAGCCCGAGGAAATGGAGAAGCAGAAGTCCGCGTTTCTCGAGGGATGCGCGAAGAACCGGATTCCCGCCAAGAAGGCCGAGGAGATCTTCGACCTGATGGCGAAGTTCGCGGGCTACGGCTTCGTGCGTTCCCACAGCGCGGCCTACGCGATGCTCTCGTATCAGACCGCCTACTTGAAGGCGCATCATCCCGTGGCCTTCCTCGCGTCGTGCATGACGAGCGAGGTGGGCGATACGGATCGGATCGTCGCGCTGGTGGAGGAAGCCCGCAGGCTCAAGATCGCGATCCTCCCTCCGGACGTGAATCGGAGCCCGGCGGATTTCGCGCTCGAGGGAAGCTCGATCCGGTTCGGGCTCACCGCGGTCAAGAACGTGGGGCGCGGCTCGGTCGAGGCGCTCGTCAAGGCGCGCGAGGAGGGAGGTTCGTTCCGCTCGCTCGCCGATCTCTGCCGCCGCGTGGATCTCAGAGCCATCAACAAGCGCGTTCTCGAGTCGCTCGTCCTCGCGGGGGCGTGCGACGGACTGGGCGGCGATCGCGCGCAGCTTCACGGCGCCGTGCCGGCGGCGCTCGGGCGCGCGCAGGAATGGGCGCGCGGATCGAGCCCCGATCAGGTGGCGCTCTTCGGGGCGGAGCATTCGATCGAGGCTCCCGAGCCATCGCTCCCGAACGTCCCGCCCTGGCCGGTCCACGAGCGGCTCCAGAGGGAGAAGGAGGTGCTGGGGTTCTATTTCTCGGACCACCCGCTCTCCCCGTACCGCCCGCTGATCGAGTCCGGCCGGCTCGGCGACACCGCCCGAGTGCGCGAATCCCGGGACGGCACGGACATCGGCCTCATCGGAGTCATCTCGGCCCGGAAGCTCATCACCGACCGCAACGGACGCCCGATGGCGTTCGTGACGATCGAAGATTTCGCGGGGAGCGTCGAGGGGATGGCGTTTGCGGATCTCTTCGAGAAGAATCGCGCGGCGCTCGCGCAGGGAGCCGTCATCGAGGTGCGGGGCCGGGTGAGCGTGCGCGAGGACGAGGAGCCGAAGCTCGTCTTCCAGACGATCCGCCCGGTGGCGACGCCGGATCCTTCGCAGCCGGGATCCGAGCGCGCCGAAGGGGCGATCCACATCGACCTGACCGCGGCCGCCGGCCCCTTCTCCCTCGAGGCCCTGCGGGATCTCCTGAATCGCCACCCCGGGGATTGGCCCGTGTATTTCCACGTCGGCGCCGCTTCCGAGGCCGAGCGGGAAGCGAAGACGCGGATCCGCGCGCGGCGGATTCTTGTGCGGCCGAGCGACGAGCTTCTCGCGCAGCTCAGGGCGCGCCTCGGAGACGGCGCGGTACGCCTCGAGAACGGCGTGGAGGGAGCGGTTCCGTTTTAACGAGCGCCCGCGGGACGGCCCAGGAGGGAAGGGGATGAACGGGACCTGGCTCGATTTCGAGAAGCCGATCGTGGACCTCGAGCGCCGCATCGAGGATCTGCGCGGGTTCGCGACGGGCGAGGCCGTCGAGGTCGCGGAGGAGCTGAAGCGTCTCGAGCGGAAGCTGGAGCGGCTCCGCCGGGACATCTACTCCAAGCTCACGCGGTGGCAGCGCGTGAAGCTCGCGCGCCATCCGCGGCGCCCCTACACCCTCGACTACCTCAAGGTGATCGCTCCCGACTTTCTGGAGCTTCGCGGGGACCGGCGCTTCGGGGACGACCCCGCGATCGTCGGTGGATTCGCCGTCGTCGACGCGGTGCCGATGGTGCTGATCGGGCATCAGAAGGGCCGCGATACGAAGGAAAACATCCACAGGAATTTCGGGATGGCCCACCCCGAAGGATACCGGAAGGCGCTCCGCCTGATGCACCTCGGGGCGAAGCTCGGCTGCCCCGTCGTGACCTTCGTCGACACGCCGGGGGCGCATCCCGGCGTCGGCGCGGAGGAGCGCGGACAGTCCGAGGCTCTCGCTCGGAACATCCTCGAGATGGCGCATCTTCCCGTTCCCATCGTGTCGATCGTGATCGGCGAAGGGGGATCGGGCGGCGCGCTCGCGCTCGCGGTCGGAGACGTCGTGCTGATGCTCGAGAACTCGATCTATTCGGTGATCACGCCCGAGGGCTGCGCTGCCATTCTCTGGAAGGACGCGTCGAAGGCGGAGCAGGCGGCCGAGGCGCTCAAGCTCACCGCGCACGACCTCCTCGAGCTCAAGGTCATCGACGAGGTGATTCCCGAGCCGCTCGGAGGAGCCCACCGCGATCCCGATCAGATGGCCCAGAAGCTCCAGGAGGCCATCCTGCGCCACGTCCGCGGGCTCCTGGGGCTTCCGATCCAGGAGCTGTTGGACCGCAGGCTGGAGAAGTTTCTCAAGATGGGTGTGTATCTCGAGGAGACCGGCGCCGTACCGGCTCCGACGGAAGGGGGGTAGACGAGATGCCGATCAGTCAGGAGCTTCGATCCATCCTTGTTTGTCCTCAGTGCAAGGGGGAGCTGCGCGACGAGCAGAATCCGGAGCGGCTGATCTGCGACGCGTGCGGGCTTGCGTATGCGATCGTGGACGACATTCCCAACATGCTGATCGAGGAAGCCGAGCGGATCGAAAAGGCTTGAGCCGCCACCCGCGACTTCTCCCGCTCTTCCTGGCGCTCGCGCTGGCTTCCGCCGAGACCGCCGCCGCGCGCCCGGAAATCGAGCCGCGCATCGAATCGGCGACCGCGACCGGCTACCGGGCGATCGTCTCCGTTCCACTGCCCGAGATCATCCATGGAGTCGTGTTCGGAGAGCCGTTGGACGAGGTGATGATCGCGGGAGCCTCCGCGGTGGAACCCGCCGGCGCCCCCCAGCTCCCCGCGATCACGCTCATCCTTCGCGCGCCGACGAGGACCGTGCCGGCGGGCGCCGCGCCGACGGGAACCGCTCCGCCGGGTGCCGCTCCTCGGGGTTCAGTGCTGCGGGTCACAGCCCACGCCGGGAACGAGCGTTCCCTCGGCGCCCTGCGCCCGGTCCCGCTCCCGCGGCTTTTGAGCGACCGCGACTCGTGGGGGGACCTTAGTCCGGCCCGGCTCGCGGCCTACCTCTCGGATCCCGCCTACCTTGCGGATTCGTCCGATCGAGGCGCCCCCTCGCAGGCGGACGCTCGTCCGGTCCTCGTCCGCTCGGTGAGCAGCGCGGAAGGCGATGAGCCGGTCGTTCAGGTCACGCTGAAGCCCGTCCGCTGGAATCCGCGAACCGGAGAGGCGACGTTCGTGGAGGAGGTCCGGCTGGACGTCTCCTGGGATCTTCCGCCCCCGGCTCCGGGTGGCGCCCGCGCGGCTCCGGAGGCTCCGCCGCGGGGAGTCGCGTTCGCGCCGGGCACCCGCGCCGGAGCGGCGGCGTACACGGGGCCCCTTCGCGTCCAGCCCTCGCGTCCCTGGCTTCGCCTCGGGGTCGTGCGTCCCGGGCTCTATGTGCTGAGCCCGGCCGATCTCCAGGCCGCCGGCGTCCCTACCACAGGGATCGA
>JACQPZ010000037.1 GCA_016207265.1 Candidatus Latescibacterota bacterium
CCGCCGAGCCCCGCGGCGACGCTCGAAGCAAAACCACCGAGCCTTACCGTGCTCACTTTGCCTACGGACGCGCACCTGACGCTGAAGGGCCCATCGGAGGCGGCCGGATACGCCCCGCTTGACCTTCCGCATCTCTGGAACGGGCGCTACTCCGTCGTCATCGAAGGGGGCGGATGCTCAAGAACCCAGGGCGTTCTCTTCATCCCGTCTCGTGGTGGAATGCCGTACGCGCTCTCGGAGCCGCCCGGCCTGAGCACGGGTCTCGTCATCCGCTCCCTGAGTTTCCCGGGAGTCCCCGCGATCTCGAGCGGGCACGTTCCGAGGGGGATCGTGTTGAGCGCGGCGGCCACGGGAGCCGCGTTCGCGGGGATCCGCGCCCACCACTTTTACCGCCGCGCGGTGAACGACGACGACTCCGAGGCCCAGGACCGTGTCGACGTCTATCGTGGGAGTCGTGATCGCTGGGCGGGATACCTCGGCGCCGTGTGGGGGTTGAGCGCGCTCGATTACTGGATCCATCCCCGGATGGCGGTGATCGAATCGCAGCCTCACAAGGTCACGCTGTCGGCGCCCTCCGTTACGCGCGGCTCCGTCGTCTGGCGCTCGATCCTGGTTCCCGGCGCGGGGCAGGAGTTCGCGAACCGGCGGGGCAGGGGCTTGTTCTGGATCTCCTCGGTGCTCGCGACGGGCGCCGCCGCGGTGATCTCCGATCAGGCCCACCGGCTCGCCGTTCATCGCCTGGAGCGCGCGCAGGCGGACCTCGCCGCCGACACGACGGGCTCCCAGTCGCTGATCAAGGAGGTCGACCGGCGGGCGAACCGCGTCCAGACGACAAAGGACGCGCGCGCCGGGTTCCTGGGCGCCACCATCGGCCTCTACGCGCTGAACGTGATCGACGCCGCCGTCGTTTCGCTCGGACGAGGCGGAGGAAAAGCGCCGGCGGAAGTCTCCGCCGTCACGAGAATCTCTCCCGCAAGCTCCGAAGTCGCCCTGCGACTCCGCTTCTAGCCTCGACGCGTTTTGCCTCGGGCCGGCCGTCCCGAGGGCGAGGCAGAACGTCCGCCCCTCGGGACGCGAATTGCAATCGCGCCGGCAGCCGCGCCGGGAGCCCGCGCTCGCGCGGACGCCCGCTCGTGTAACTTCCGTGGCTCCCATAGGATCGCGACGGCTGCATCCATCCATCGCCGTTTCTCGCATCTTCCCTCTGGCACGCTAGCTGCAGTTCCTTCGGACGAACGCCCGGAGAGCCGTTCTCGCCTCTCTCCGCGGTCCTGGGGGGAAGCCACGATCAGGGGGAAACTCACTATGATAAGTGCACTCTCGGGCCGCCTCCGCGCGCGATGGGCTCGCGCGCTCCGCATGGGATGCGCTGTCCTTTTCGCAACGACGATGTACGGGAGCGTACGGCCCGCGTGCGCCCAGGTCGCGGTCGGAACCAGCGCGGGCGGCTTTCTCGGCTTCGAGATCGGCGCGGGTTCCGCCGGCCTTGCCGGCGCGAACACCAGCGTTCCGAGCGGCGCGAGCTCCCAGTTCTGGAATCCGGCGCTCCTCGCGGGAATGTCGCAGCCCCAGGTGTCCCTCATGCACGCGACCTGGCTGGGCGATCTCCAATACGAATGGATCGGATACGCGAGGCCCATGGGATCGAAGCTGGGGGTAGGCTCGGTGAGCCTTGCGTACTTTCACATGCCGAGCCTCAGCGGCGTGGACGAGTTCGATAACCCGATCGGCGATTTCAGGGTCTACGACGCGGCGCTCACGTTCGGCCTTGCGCGCCCGGTGGGGAGGGATCTCAACGCCGGCGCGAACGTGAAGTTCATTCGACAGAACCTCGCGACGGTCTCGGGGACGGGGGTCGCGCTCGATCTCGGGCTGAGCACCCGAATCCGGGGGACTTCCATCGGCGCGACGGTCCAGAACCTGGGTCCGAGCATTTCGCTCGGGGGAGGGAGCTATCCGCTTCCGCGTCAGATCCGCTTCGGCATGAGCCGCGGTTTCCTCGCGGATCGCCTTCTCGTCGCGACCGACTACAACATCCCGAGCACCTACTACCGCGATATTCGATTCGGCGCGGAGTACCGGCCGCACCCCATGCTGGCCGTTCGAATGGGATACCGGCATGAACTCGGCGTTTCGGACGATCCCTCGACGGGTCTCTCATACGGCCTCGGAGCGCACGTCGGTCCCGTGAACCTGGACTACGCGCTGACCCCCGACAACGACTTCTCGGACGTGCACCGGCTCTCCTTCGGCTACACCTTCGGGGGAGCACAGGAGCCGGCCGCCGAGCCGAAGGGGCCTCAGCCGAAGCAGCCCGCGGTTCCGCGCCCGCCGGCCCCGAAGGGGCCCCCGGTGGTCGCGAGCGCGCCCGCCCCCAAGTCGCCCGCGCAAACCCAGGCGCCCGCGCCGACCACACCGGCCGCCGCCAAGCCCGCGCCCGCTGAGCGGGTCGCGGGGACCGCCACCCCAGCTCCGCCGCCATCGCCAGCCCCGGGCGCTCCAAAGCCGGCTACGCGCGAGCTCTACGAGGTCGTTCTGGGGAACTACCAGTCCGAGCAGAGCGCCTATTCCGAGCTGAAGGCGCTCCAGATCCTGGGATTCTCCACCAAGGACGCCAAAGTGACGCTCGTGCCGGGCGAGGGATACCGTCTGTCGCTCGCTCGTCTCAGCTCCAAGAAGTCCGCAAACGAGCTGGCCGAGTCGCTCAGCAAGCTCTCCTTCCAGCCGCGGGTCGAGGTCGCGAACCGCTAGAAAACCGCTCCCGTAAGCGCCAAAAGACGCCTTGCGCGGCCCTCGCGTCGGGTGGTATAATTGATGACGCTGTGGGGGGCAGGCCGCTTTCGCGGATCCACGTGTACACCCGGGGTCCGCGTACCCGCCGAGCCTTTCCCGCCGGACTCCACGTGGCGCCGGTGCCCGCTGAGTCCGCGCCAGCCAGGCACATCCCGGCAGC
Source organism: Candidatus Latescibacterota bacterium (assembly GCA_016207265.1). Classification (GTDB taxonomy): domain Bacteria; phylum Eisenbacteria; class RBG-16-71-46; order SZUA-252; family SZUA-252; genus WS-7. The sequence goes on from JACQPZ010000037.1 coordinate 2,954, forward strand.
AACCGATCCGCAACTTCACTTCGGTGCCTGGTCAGGCCCTTCGCTCCGGCTGAACAGCAAAGGTTGGAATCGCGTTGAGCATGATGATTCTTCCCTCGGAGTGGGTCGGTGCCGCCAAGGGTCCCCGCCGGGGCCGGAGCCTTGGGCGTCTCCTCAAGCGCGCCATCGATCTCGCGCTCGCCTCGGTCGGCCTCCTGCTTCTTCTGCCGGCGTTCTTCCTCATCTCGATCGCCATCAAGCTCGACAGCCCGGGCCCGATCCTCTACAGCCAGGAGCGCGTCGGACGCAACCGTCGCGCGCGCCTGAACGGAACTCCATCGAGCCGGAATCGCCGGTCTGCGGACGCGTTCGGCCGGCCGTTTCGGATCCATAAGTTCCGGACGATGGTCGCGGACGCCGAGCGCCAGACGGGTCCGGTCTGGGCGTCGGCGGGGGACATCCGCGTGACGCGGATCGGGCGATTCCTGCGCCGCACGAGACTCGACGAAACGCCCCAGCTCTGGAACGTGATCGTCGGCGAGATGAGCATCGTCGGTCCGCGACCGGAGCGCCCAACGTTCGTCCAGTCGCTCACCACATCGCTCCCCGACTATCCCAAGCGGTGCGCCGTGATGCCCGGGATCACGGGGCTCGCCCAGGTGAAGTCGCGCTATGACACGTCGGTCGAGAGCGCGGATCGCAAGCTGAAATACGATCTCTATTACCTCCAGCACGGCCGTCTCCTTCTGGATCTCAAGATCATGGCCGCGACCGTGAAGGTCATGGCCCGGGGCGACGGCGCCCACTAGAAAACTCCACCCGTCTTTCGCTTGACCCTCCGCCGCGCGCGATGGTAGCGTGCGGGCCGCGACACGTTCCGCGCAGCCGCGCAGCATCCGACTGGTCCCGGCGGAATCGCAACCTGCCCGTGAAACCGCCCGAGCACACAATTCAAGGAAGGACCCTCGAGGCGCTCTGGCGCCGGGCCGACGAGATTCGCGCCCTCTGCGGCCTCCATCCCGCCGCGCCGACCGATGAAGGCTCAAGGGAGCGATCCATCGAGTCGCTCGTCGAGGTCCTGCTCTCCGACCTCGAGGCCAATTTCCGGCGGGAGCTCGCGACGCGTGTCCAGCTCGAGGGGCTCGCCGAGCTGCTCGCGTTTCAGGCCCGCGACGAGCAGCCCGGCTCCCAACACCAGCTCCTGCTCCGATACCTCGCCCGCGCGCTCGACGAACCCGGCGCCTGGCTCGGAGTGCTCCGCGGCGGCGATCCGCCCGATTTCTCGCTCCACCGGGCCACCGTCGCGGGCGGGGTCTCGGACGCGGCCGAGCGGATCCCGCTCGCCGAGCTCGACCCCGAGTGGATGCGGTGGCTCGCGCTGGGCCGGGGAGAGGCGGAGCTTCCCGCGGACCCATGGGGACGCCATCGGGGAGGCCCCTGGGCGGTCGTGCCGATCCGCGGGGAACTGCCCCCGGATCGGCTGGGCGGCCCACGGGCTCCGTGCCCGGGCGCGTCGGAGGAAGCAGGCGTATGCACCCTCTCAGACGGGCCGCTCGAGCCGCTCGTCGGGGGAGCGGCGGCATGCGGCTCGTGCCGATTCCGGCACGTCGTCGGTCTCCTCGGCACGGAGGGCGCGCTCGATCCCCGCCGTCGCGCATCACTCGAAGCCGTCGCCCCCTCCCTCGGAACCCTCCTCGTCAATCTGAGCCTGAACGAGGCCCTCGACCTCGAGGCGCGATTCCGCCGGGAGGTGATCGAGAACCTCCCGCTCGGAGTCGTCGCGGTGGACGGCGACGGAACGATCCTGACCTGGAACCGTTCGGCCGAGTCGATCTCCGGAACGCCGCGCGAGGCGGCGCAGGGGCAGCCGATCGCGCGGCTTCACGGGGCCGAAGCGTGGCAGGACGCGCTCGTGCGCGCCTTGAGCCACGGCTCGACGGAGGTCGTGTCGGAACGCATCGTGAGGCGCGCGGACGGCGCCTCGATCCCCGTCGAGGTCAAGGCCACGGCGCTCCGGGGCGCCGACGGGACGATCCACGGCGCGGTCGCGACCCTCACCGATCTCTCCAGCCTGCGCACCATGGAGGAGCGGATCCGCCAGCTCGACCGCCTCGCCGCGTTGGGCCGGTTCGCTTCGAGCGTGGCGCACGAGATCCGGAATCCGCTCACGGGCATCGCGACCGGTGTGCAGTACCTGAGCCGGGAATTCCCGGAAGGGCACGAGCGCCACGCCGACGTCCAGTTCGTGCTCCGGGAGGTCACGCGGCTCAACTCGATCATCCAGGACCTGCTCTCGGCGACGCGCCCCCGCATGCTGACCCTCGGGCCCGTTTCGGTGGCCGACGTCGCCTCGAGGGCGATCCAAAGCCTGGGGAAGTCGATTCGGGGAGGAACGGTCGAGATCCGGCTCCAGGATGCCGATAACTGGCCCAAGGTCCTGGCCGACACCGATCAGCTCCTGCAAGTGCTGCTGAATCTCTTCCAGAACGCCGTCCAGGCGATTCCGGAGTCCAGGGCGGCAGGGTTGATCACGGTGCGGGCGCGGCCCGTCGGGAACCCGCCCACGACGCAGGTCGCGATCGAGATCTCCGACAACGGGGTGGGGATCGAGCCCGAGCACCTCGCGCATCTCTTCGAGCCGTTCTACACGACACGGCCGAAGGGGACGGGGCTGGGGCTGTTCGTGGCCCATGGAATCATCCAGCGACACGGGGGCTCGATCGAGGTCGAGAGCAAACCGGGCCAGGGGAGCCGATTCCGGATCGTGCTTCCCGGTGCCGCCTGAGAGCGGGGGAGATGGCATGAAGGCGACCGTGCTGGTCATCGACGACGACGAAACGATCCGCCATTTCCTCCCGCGGGAGCTCAAGGCGGAGGGCTACCAGGTCCTGACCGCCGAGTCCGGGCAGGCGGGCCTTCAGATCCTCGAGAAAGAGCCGGTCGACCTCGTGCTCCTCGATATCCGGCTTCCCGATCTCTCTGGGATCCAGGTGCTCGATCGCATCCGCACGCAATGGCCCGAGCAGATCGTCGTGATGCTGACCGGAGAGCCCGACCACGAGACGGCGGTCCAGGCCATGCGGCTCGGCGCGCGCGATTATCTGATCAAGGGAAAGCCGATCCGGGAAGAGCTGCTCCTCGTCATCGAGCGCGAGCTTCAGGCCCAGCGCCTGGGCCGCGAGGTCCAGCACCACCGGCAGCAGAAGAGCCAGAAGTTCTCCCGCGAATTCGTCCGGGGGGAGAGTCCCCAGATGCAGCAGGTCTACGCGATCGTCGAGCAGGTCGCGCAGAGCGACTCTACCAGCGTGCTGATCGAAGGGGAGAGCGGGACGGGGAAGGAGCTGATCGCCCACTGGATCCACGAGCTCTCGGCGCGGCGGGAGAAGCCCATGCTCGAAGTGAATTGCGCGGCGATCCCGCGCGAGCTCCTGGAATCGGAGCTCTTCGGGCACGAAAGGGGGGCGTTCACCGACGCCCGCCAGCAGAAGCAGGGTCTCCTCGAGCTCGCGAACGGCGGCACCTTGTTCCTCGACGAGGTGGGAGAGATGAGCCTGACAATCCAGGTGAAGCTCCTGCGCGTCCTCGAGCGCATGACGTTCAAGCGGGTCGGCGGGACCAAGGACATCACGGTGAGCGTCCGGGTGATCTCGGCGACGAACCAGAACCTCGAGTCCATGGTGCGCGGGCAGCGCTTCCGGGAGGATCTCTTCTACCGGCTCAAGGTGGTCCCGATCCGAGTGCCGGCGCTCCGGGAGCGCCGGGATGATATCCTCCCCTTGGCGCGGCATTTCCTGGCGCAGTTCAACCGGCAATTCGGAAAGGGCTTCGCGACCATCGACCCCGAAGCGGAGCAGATTCTCATGTCGTACCCCTGGCCCGGCAACATCCGCGAGCTTCGCAATCTCTTCGAGCGGATCGTTCTCCTCTCGCAGGGAGACCGGATCCTGAGCCAGCATCTGACCGCCGCCATCGCTCCGGAGCCCAGGCGCGGCGAGTCCCCGCTGGGGACGCTGCGCGCCGCCTTCGAGGACGGGCAGTTCCCGGAGCAAGGCCTCGACCTCGAGGCGACGCTCGGGCAGATCGAGCGCGGGATCATCCAGCGCGCGTTCGACCGCGCGCGCGGGAACCAGAGCCGCACCGCGACGCTCCTCCAGATGAAGCGCGACAAGCTCCGCTACCGCATGAAGCTCTATGGATTCCAGGACAACACAGCGGCCGACCTGGGGTAGATCCCTCCGCGCGGGCCGAGCGCTCGCGCGCTGGATCTGGACGGGCGCCGCCGCTCTCGTTGCGACCGCTGCCGGCTGCGGGTACACCGTCCGCGGCGCGCTGCCGTCGCACCTCAAGACGCTGGCCATCCCGGTCTTCGCCAATTCCACGGTGGAATTCGGGCTCGCCGACGACGTCACACAGTCGCTCGTGAGCGGCTTTCTCGCGGATCGGCATCTCCGCATCGTCCAGGAGCGGGACGCGGACGCCGTACTCCGCGGCACCGTGGTCTCGTACCGGAACCGGGTGTTCGGGTACACATCCACGGAGCGCGCCACGGAGTACGAGGTGATCCTCACGGTGAAGGTCGCGTTCCGGGACATGATCAGGAACCGGGACCTCTGGAAGGAAGACGCGCTCTCGATGAGAACCACGTACAATGTGGTTGCGGTGGGCGCGGAGCCGGCGAAGACGGAGACGGACGGGAGGAGAGACGTGATCCAGAAGCTGAGCGACCAGATCGTGAGCCGCACGGTGCAGGGATGGTGAGGGAACGCGCGTCCCGGATTCCGGTCCGAGAAGCCGAGCGGCTCCTGCTCGGTCCCGCGGCCGGGCTCAAGCCGGTCCTTCTCGCCGCGGGGCCGGAGGAGTTCCTACGCGAGCGGCTTACGCGGGCGTGCCGCGCCGGCGCCGAGGCGGAGGGCGCGGAGTTCCAGCGGCTCGAAGGGGACACCCTGGACGCTGAGACTCTTGCCGGGGCGCTGGGCACGCTGGCCTTGTTCGGCGGCGCGCGGCGGATCTGGATCCGCGAGTGCTCGAAGATGGCGGGGCCGGTCGAGGAGACGGTGCTCGAGTGGGCCGGCGCGCCTCAGGAGGGGGTGTTCGTGCTCCTGACGACCGCGCGCGATGCGGAGGACCTGAGCTTTCTCAAGGCGCTCGCGTCGCGCGCGGCGGCGATACCCTGCGCCCTCCAGGGATCCGAGGGAGCGGAATGGGCCGAGCAGATCGCACGCGAAGAGGGGCTCAAGCTTCCCGCCCGTACGTGCGATGCGATCCTCGATGCCTCGTTGAACCTGCTCGCCTATCGGCAGGAGATCCGCAAGCTCGCCGCGCACGCGGATCCGGACGGCCGCGTGAAGCCGGAAGCGCTGGACGCGGTGCGGAGGGGACTGCCGGGCGCCTCGATCGATCGGTGGGCGGCCGCCGTTCTCGCGGGAGGAGCTTCCTCGGTTCGCGCCGAGACCGAAGCCCTCGTTCGGGACGGCGTCGGAGGCACTGCGGCCCTCTGGGCGATCGCCGAGCGCGCGTTGGGCGCGCTCGAGCCGCAGGCGTTTTTCTATCGCCGCGCCGGCGCCGCCGACGGACCGCCGCTCGCCAAGGCGAGTGCGCGGGCCGCGCTGGACGCGGTCTACCGGGCCGACCGGGGGCTCAAGCGGGGGGATCTTCGCGATTCCGACCTGGTGGAAACACTGGTCTCGACCGTGAGGCGGGCGATCCGTGGCTGACCTCAAGCGAAACGAAAAGCCCGCGCCGGCGCGCGCCGAGAGCCAAGGGACGCGCGGCAGAGCCCTCTACC
>JACQPZ010000041.1 GCA_016207265.1 Candidatus Latescibacterota bacterium
CAAGATGGGACCGGTCGTCCCATGTCAATAGCCATAGTCCACCGGCTCCGGGTAGCGATGCTCGACCGGGATCAGCGCCGCGACGCGCTCGTTCCCGAGCCGGGCCACGTACCCCTGCAGGTCGCCGACGCCATCCACCCACTCCTCGCGCCAGCGGGCGAATCCATCCTCGGTCTTCGTCACGCGGTGATACTCCGCATACGCCTCATGATCGCGGCGATAGTAGCCCTGGACCGGGGATGGATGCGCCCCCCAGCGAGCCTCGCACACCGCCGTGACGACGATCCCCGGGATCACGACTCGGTTCGGATCGCGGCGCGTCTGATCGGGCGTGACGATCTCTTCCGCGGTCACGATCACCGTTCGTGCCGCACGGACGGCGTCGACCGTGATCCCGATACTGCCCCACATGATTCCGTTCCCGTGCGTGTCCGCACGCTGGACGTGCACGATCGCCACGTCGGGATGCAGGGGCCGGATCGCGAGTAACGGCCCGCCCCCGAGCGGATCCGAGATCGGCGCGAGGTAGGGGTTCCGTCCCACGATGTCCGAGCCGAGCGCGGACCGCGTTGGCAGAAACGGCGCGCCGATCGCGGCCGCATGGAGCGCCTGCGCGAGCGTGAAGTTCGAGAACTCCACGACCTCGATCGCGCGCGGGACGTTCCGCTCAACCGCCCGGCGGTAGGCGTACGCGGAGCCCATCATCACGTTCCCCACCCAGGCCGCCATGACGCGCCGCACCAGCCCCGACCCGATGAGCTGATCGAACGCGATGTCCGAGACGGGTCCGATCAACGTGAGGTCGCCGATCCTCTGGCGCGCGATCTCATGGGCCGCGGCGAACGGGATCATCTGCTCGAGGCAGGTTCCGAGGGCGATGGACGCACCGCTGGAAACATGGCGCCGAATCGCCTCGCGCAGGGGAAGCACCTTGTCCCGGGCGGGATGATGCGACAGCGCCTCCGGCCGCTCGGGCGTGGCGCACGGAGCGAGGTCGTCCATGCGGATGATTGGTTCCTTTGCCATGCCGTGCCTGCGGAGCCGTTACGCGGTGCTCAAGCCTTCGCCTTGGGCTCCTTCACGAAGTTCTGGCGCATCCCTCCGGTGTGGCGTTTCCATGCCCGAAGCGCGTATTCTGCGGTGCGCTTCGCGCGATCGCGTGAATCCGGCGCCGGAGCGAAAAATCTAACACACATGCTCCGCTGGCTCGACACCGTCTTTCCCCGCAGAGCCCTCGTGCAGAGGGACCGCCGGCTCCTGCATTTGTTCCTCGGCCGCGTCCTCGCTTCCACGGGCTTTTCGATCGTGATCCCCTTCTTGAGCCTCTACCTCCACGGCGAGCGCGGCGTGTCGATGAGTCTGGTCGGGAGCATCTTTTTCTTCGCGGCGCTCACCGGGGCGCTGGGACAGGTCGTGGGAGGCGAGCTGACGGATCGGATCGGGCGGAAGTCCGTCCTCGTCGGGACCCAGCTCATGCGAGCCGCGCTCTTCGTCGGGCTGGGGGCCGCCGTGCTCCTCCACGCTCCGGTGATCTGGTTCGCAATCCTCACGGCGGGAAGCGCGTTCGCAGGCCGCGCGTTCGAGCCTCCCTCAGGCGCCATGGTGGCCGACATCGCTCAAGGCGGCGCGCGCGCCGAGTACTACGCGATCCTCCGTATCGGCGGGAACCTCGGCTGGGCGATCGGGCCCGCGATCGGGGGCTTCCTCGCCGCCCTCTCCTATCCGACGCTCTTTCTGATTTCCGCGGGCGTGCTTCTCACGTCGGGACTATTCATGGCGCTCAAGGTCGAGGAGACGGCTCCGCACGTGCGCGCCCGGTCGCTTGAGGTGCAGAGCAGCCCGACGATCCTCCCTTCGTCCGCCGGCGCCGCGCCGCTCTCGCAGTTTCAGTTCAAGGAGCTGGGGCTTGCGCTGCGGGACGAGGTGTTCATGCGCTACTGCGTCGTCACGGTTCTCCTCTTTACCGTGATGTCGCAGCTCATCTCGACGCTGTCCGTCTACTCGGTTCAGTGGGCGGGGATCTCCAAAGTGCAGCTCGGCGCGCTCTACTCGCTGAACGGACTCATGGTCGTCTTCCTGCAATTCCCGGTCGTGCGCATGCTCGCGCCCTTCCGGATGACGACGGCCCTCATCGCTGGAAGCATCCTCTACGCGGCCGGATATGCGATGATGGGGCTCGGAAGCGGCATGCCGCTCCTCACGGCCGCGATGTTCGTGGTGACCATGGGGGAGATCGTCACGACGCCCGCTTCCATGAATCTCGTCGCGAATTTCTCGAGCGAGCCGCTCCGAGGGCGCTACATGGGGGTGTACGGGCTCTTCAATTCGTTCGGATGGTCGGTCGGTCCTCTCGTCGGCGGCATCCTCTTGGATCTCGCCTCGGGAAGGCCGATGCTCCTCTGGACGCCGATCGCGTGCCTGACGTTGCTGGCCGCAGGCGGCTATCTGGATCTCCGTCGCCGCATCGACCGCGGGACGGATTCGAACATCCAAGCGCACGTGCCGGAAACGGCCAGGGCTTGAGGTTCACATCGTGGAGCGCCCGCCGGATGGAAGAGAATCCGGGCCGGCCTCTGCCGAATGACAAGGAGGGTGGGATGAGCGCGCAGCGTCCGGATCAACACCATTTCGCGTGCAAGCTCGTGTGGACCGGGGCAACGAAGGGCGGCACGACGAGCTACGAGAGCTATTCACGCGAGTATCGGATCGACATCGAGGGGAAGCCCTCCATCCGGGGAACGGCGGCCGCGGTGTTCCGAGGCGACCCCACGCTTCCCGATCCCGAAGATCTCCTCGTCGCCGCGCTCTCCGGCTGCCATTTCCTGAGCTACGCGGCGCTCTGCGCCCGCGGGGGAGTCAACCTGGTCTCCTATGAAGACGAGGCCAGCGGAATCATGCAGCGGGTCGAGGGCGTGGTCCGCTTCACGGAAGTCGTCCTGCGACCCAAGGTCGGCATCGCGGCGGGCTCCGATCCCGACAAGGCCCGTGCGCTCCACGAGAAGGCGCACGCGATCTGCTTCATCGCGAACTCGGTGAACTTCCCGGTGCGGAACGAGCCCACGATCGCGGTCGCGGCGCCGGTCTGAGGCTGCGCATGCGCAGGCCCGAGCACGTTCCAGGTATCGAACTTGGGGGGATTCGCCATAGCGCCCGGTGAGGTTCCTTCGCCACCGGCAGCTCCTTCGCCGGCGCCACCCCGCAGCGGCGGGGTGGCCCGCCCGCCCCAGATCTACGTGCTCGTCGCGATCTGGGCGGTAAAGGGCTTCGAGGAGTTGTTTCGCGGCGTGATCGGCGGAGCGTTCTACGTCGTGTCCCAGGTCGCGCAAGGGAAGCTCGGCGGATATGGCCTCCACCTCGCGGTCCAAAGCTCGCTCTTCGCCGCCGTGATGGCAGCCGGGAGCTTTTACGTGATGGTGGCGCTTTGGCTCGGGAAGGGCGCCGCGCGAGCGTGGGGCATCGCGTTCGCGCTGCTCAATGAGATCTCGGTGCTCGCGTATCTGGTCACCCGCCCCGCCGAGTTCGGGGGAGATGTCGCGCTCGTGCGGACCGTGATCATCGCGTCGATCGTGAATCTCGGGATCGTCGGCGTCCTGCTGTTTGACGGGCGGCTCGCCCGCTTCCTGGGCCATACGCGTCTGATCGGATGGTGGGCGCCGAGGCGCTGACGGGCCGAGCTACCCCAGCGTGTATCCCCCGTCCACGATGACCACCTGCCCCGTGACCCACGAGGCGTGGCTCGTGCAGAGGAAGGCCACGACGTTCGCGACCTCCTCGGGCGTGCCCGGGCGCCCGAACGGCGTGCGGCGGGTCGATTCGCGGATGATCTCGTCGTAGGACGGAAATATCTTCAGCGAATCGGTGTCGATAAAGCCGCCCGACACCGCATTCACGTTGATCTTCCGGGACGCCAGCTCGTACGCGAGGTAGCGCACGAGCGTCTCGATGGCGGCCTTGGAAACCCCGATCGCCGCGTAGCCGGGGATGTACCGGTGCGAGCCGAGCGACGTCAGCGCGACGATCTTCCCGCCGTTCGGCATGAGCTTCACCGCCTCCTGCGAGCAGAAGAGGAGCGCCTTCGCGTTCGTGCTCATCGCGACGTCCCACATCTTATCGTTTACGTCGAGCACGTTTCCGAAATGGCCGAGGGCGGCGTTCGAGACCAGGATGTCGAGCTTTCCGAAGTGCCCCTTGATCTCCTCGAACATCTTGGGGATCTGCTCTTCGTTGCCGACGTTCGCCCGCACCGCGACGGCGCGGACGCCCTTCTTCTGGATCTCGTCCACGGCGGCCTTCGCGGATTCGCGACTGCGGAAGAAGTTGATCGCGACGTCGGCGCCCATATCCGCGAGCGCGAGCGCGATGGCCTTCCCGATGCCGCGCGTGCCGCCGGTGACGAGCGCCGACTTCCCACTCAGGTCGTCCATGGCCCCTCCGCGTAACTCATTGAACGGGCGGCAATTCTCCGAAGGCGGAGGCCGATTGTCAACGGATAAAAGGACCGCTGGGCCGCAGCCACGCTCCGGCTGCGGCGCGCGAGGCGGGGTCCTCGGGGAGCGACGCCGTCGCGCCCCGCGTCAGACGCCGTGGTTACCTGCCGGCATCAAACGCGTACTTGATCCCCGCTTGAACCAGTCGGGGGCTGCCGACCTGAATTCCGCGCGTGCGGTCTACGATCGTGATCTTGTCGGCGATGTTCTTGACGGCGACGAACGCCCTGGCGCCCGTGGATCGGAACACGTGACTGAGCGCCGCGTTCCAAGTGGTGTACCGGGCGAGCTTCCCTCGCTGGCCGTCGGCGCTTGCGATCGTTGTGTTCGCAAAGTCGGCGAACTGGGAGCCGACGTGCACCGCTTCGATTTGAGCGTCCAGCCCATGCCAGGCATAGCCGGCAGTCGCGGTGAGCAGATGTTCCGGCGCATAGGGTTGCCGATTGCCGGCGGCGCTCCCGCCCACCGGCGCGCCACCCACGACCTGCCGGAACGGCGTGCTTTGTTCTGCGGTGGGGAGCCAGGTATAAGCGCCCGAGAGGAAGAATCCGCTCGAATGCCGATAGCGCCCCGAGAGCTCCGCGCCGACGAACAACGCCTCGCCCTGTGCCAGAGGCGTGGAGCCGCCGGCGATCGAACCTACCGCGATGAGCCGCTTGAAATCGTTGCGGAACCCGGTCGCCTGAACATGGCTGCCCCCGATCGATCCAAGGCGAGTCCCGATCTCCCAGTTCGTGGACTCCTCCGGCTCAACTTCGGTCACGGTGCCGACGGATGCGATCACATCTTCCGTACGAGGTGGCGCAAAGCCCCGATGAACTCCGGTGAAGGCCGTCACCTTCTCGGAGGGGTTCCACGTCGCCCCGAGACTGGGGATCCATTCCCCGAGGGCGTCCGAACCGGAAGCGCCGCCGGAGAGGCGGTTCGTGCGCGACGAGTGGATGCGCTCGTATCGCAGCCCTGGATTGAAGCTCCAGGCGCCCAGCTGCGTCCTGTTGACCATGAATGCCGAGTAGGCCCGTGTCTCGCGGAGGTTGTCCTCCACCTGCGTCCCGGTTCGCGCGGTCGGGGAGGTGGCGTTGATCTGCCTCCGGTCCTGCCGCTCGAAATGCGCTTTGATCCCGCCCTGTAGCTCGTTCGCCAAACCCATCGCGGTGTATGCAAGCCTTGCCCGTGGCTCGACGCCCCACGTCCGGTACTCGCGGAGTCGCCCTTGAACCGAGCCGATCGTGTCCGGGTCGATGAGGTTGCCCGCGAGCCGTGCGCTCGCGACGCCCGGACCGCCCTGAGCGTCGGTCGTCGTGCTCGATTGGCGCCACCAATCGCGGTTGAACACCGAGACGTACAGGTTTGTGGTCAGAAGGGCTGCGGAGCCGAGGTTCCAATTGTGGGTGGCCGACGCCCCGAACCGGTCGCTATCGAAGGCATCGTTCTTGAACGGATTGTAGCGCGGACCAAGGTTATCGAACTCCGCCTGGGTCATCCCGCTGTAGGTAATCGTGGAGGACTCCGTGAAGTAGTTTGCGCGCAACGTGAGCGGGTGATGCTCCCCGAGCACCGTCTTGAAGTTGACGTCCTGCAGGCGGGAACGGATATTGTCCCGGGCTCCTTCGCCCTCCTTGCGGGAGTATTCGAGCAGCGTGCGATGACCGCCGAGCCGGACTCTTCCTGAAGAGAAGTCACGACTCCCGCCTGCGGCCGAAACGAACCCCCCCAGACGCACCGGAGGGGTCGGAGTAATGTAGTTGATCACGCCGCCGATGGTCTGCGGGCCAAACGGGACCTGTCCGGCGCCCTTGAGCAGCTCCACAAGCTCGAACCGCTCGATCGGGGGATGATAGTAGCTCGCGTTGTCGCCGTAGGGCGCGTACGCGAGGGGGATCCCGTCCTCGAGCAGGGTTGCCTTGGTCGAGCGGGTCGGGTTGAGTCCTCGGATCCCGATGTTGGGCCGCAGACCGAAGCCTTCCTCATCGCGCACCGCCAGACCCGGGAGCTTGCGCAGAGCTTCGTTGGCCGTAAGAACCAGAGCACTCTCGAGCGAGTACGCACTCAGCACGGTTGCGCTGCCCGGAATGGTGGCGAGGTTTTCCTTCTTCCCGATGACGTCGACCCGCGGCATGACGTAGACCCTGTCGCTCGCCGCAACGACCGTGCTGTCCTGGGCCAGGACTCGGTCGGCATGAAGGAAAAGAGGGACGAGAAGACACGTTACAAGCGGCAGTGCGCGCATCGCGGAAAGACCTCCAGTGTGATGGATGAGTGCCATGCGGGACGAGAGATTGTGAGCATTTTGCTTCCATCCAGTTGATTCATATCTAGTTAAGCCCTAGAAGCTCACCGGATATACACCATGCTTCATAATGTAAAGGCTGCTTCAAATCACCGGTAGATTCGACCGGGCGCACATTCATGTCAAGCGGTAATTCCTGATCGCCCGGAGGGCCTTCGAATCTCAATCGCCCACGGCTCAGCTTGCCTCGAGCCCAGGCCCGTGGTACCGCTTCCCGGGTGAGCTTCGGCAAGCTTGCCTTCGGGGCGTTCCTCGTGGCGATCGGGGGGCTCCTCCTTGCGATCCAGCTGGGCTTCGCGCCGCCCGACACGGTGGCGTTCGCGCTCCCCTACTGGCCCGTCATCCTGGTCGCGTTCGGCCTCGTCCTCCTC
>JACQPZ010000038.1 GCA_016207265.1 Candidatus Latescibacterota bacterium
ATCGTCCGGGCGGGACACGCAGGCGCGGAGCCCCTCCATGGAGAGATAGCCCAGCGAGTCCACGTGCAGGTACTTCCGGATCTCGTCCACCGTATGGGAAGAGGCGATCAGCTCCTTCCGATTCGGGGTGTCGATCCCGTAGTAGCACGACCACCCGATCGGCGGGCTCGAAACGCGGAAATGGATTTCGCGCGCGCCCGCCGCGCGCAGCATCGCGACGAGGCTCCGGCTCGTGGTGCCGCGCACGATCGAATCATCCACGAGCACGACCCGCTTGCCCTCGAGCACGTGGCGGACCGGGTTGAACTTGAGATTCACGCCGAAATCCCGCGTGATCTGCTGGGGCGCGATGAAGGTGCGGCCCACGTAGTGGTTTCGGATCAGCCCGAGGTCGAAGGGGATTCCCGAGGCTTCCGAGAATCCGAGCGCCGCCGAGTTGCTCGAGTCGGGGACCGAGATCACGATGTCGGCGTCCGCGGGGTGCTCCTCGGCGAGCCTGCGGCCCAGCCGCCTGCGGATGTCGTCGACGCTCTCACCGAACACCACGCTGTCGGGGCGCGAGAAGTAGATCAGCTCGAAAACGCACGCCCTGGCGGGACGCGGATTCAACGCTCGATGCGACTTGACGCCGCTTCCGTCGATCACCACCATCTCGCCCGCCTCGATCTCGCGGATCGGATCGGCGCCCACGATGTCCAACGCGCAGGTCTCGCTCGCGAGCACGTGGGCGTCTCCCCGTTTCCCGAGGCAGAGCGGACGGAAGCCGCGCGGGTCGCGGATGCCGATGAGCTTGTCCCCGGCGAGAATGACCAGCGTGTAGGCACCCTGGCACCGCGCCGGCGCCTCGGGGATCATCCGCTCGATCTCGCTCGATTTGGACCTCGCGATGAGATGGAGGATCACCTCGGTGTCGCTCGTCGTCTGGAAGATCGATCCCTGCGCCTCCAGCTCGTTTCGGAGCGCGACCGCGTTGACGAGGTTCCCGTTGTGCCCGAGCGCGAGCATCCCTTCCCGAAAATCGACGACGAGCGGCTGAGCGTTCCGGAGAAGGGTGCTGCCGGTCGTGGAGTACCGGTTGTGGCCGATCGCGATGTGGCCCTTCAGGGCGTCGAGCGCGTTCCCGGCGAAGACGTCCGAGACGAGGCCCACCCCCTTGTGGTGCCGGAACTCGACTCCGTCGCTCGCGACGATGCCGGCGCTCTCCTGGCCGCGGTGCTGCAGCGAGTAGAGACCCGCGTACGTGAGCCGCGCGGCGTTCTCGGCGCCCCAGATCCCGAACACGCCGCATTCTTCGCGCAGATGATCGGCGCTCTCCCGCGCGCCACGACCGATATTCCGTCCGTCGAGATCCAAGGTTCCCGCTCCCCTCACGCGGCGTCCCGGAAGGCGGGCGCCGGCTCGATCAAGAATCGCTCGACCTTCTCCCAGCGCACGGCCCCCTCGATCAAAAGCGCCGATTCGCCGTGCGGGTTCACCAACAGTCCCGTTCTCGAGTCTCTCAGCACGCCGAGCATCGCGTAGCAGCGGCCGACGTCCGGGCCGCCGCCCGGCCCCCGCGTCCAGAGCCACCACACCCGCGCCTTACGGATCGCGCCGAGCCCGCGGAGCGGGTGCTCCCTCAGGAGCCGCTGGAGCAGGCCTTCATCGCGCGTGTCGTCACGCGATCTCGTGAGAATCCCCCACGCCCCTTCGGGGGGGCGCCATTCGGCGCCCCGCTCCGATGAAGCGAGGAAGCGGTACGATTCCTTGTTCGGATTCACGAAGAAATTCGAATGCCGCACCGCCTCTCCCAGCACCCCCTCGAACACGTCCGCGTTCCCGCCCGCTTCCGGCTCGAAGAGGAAGAGCTGCTCCCGCGCGAGCCGGTCGAGGGTGTGGTCGCGTCCGAGGAGCCGCCGCCCGGTCTCGAGCGCGGTCCACGCCGTGAGGTCCGTGATCTTGAGCCGGCTCAGCAGAACCGCGCTCACGCCCGCGCTCCGATCGCGGCCCTCGGCCGAAGCCTCGCGGCGAGCGATTCGAACACGACCCGTCCGGGACCCGGACCCTCGAGCGATCCCCACGTCCCCACCGCCGCGCGCCGGCGCTCTCCCCAATCGCCGGCCATGTCGATCGGCACCTGGCGGAGCCAGAGCGCGCGCTCGGGATGCGGCATGAAGGCCAGGATGTTCCCCGCGGCGTTCGTGACGCCCGCCGCCTGGAGCATCGCGCCGTTCGGATCGAATGGATATTCCTCCGCGGGCGCTCCCGCGGGAGTGGCGTACCGGAAGAGGACCAACCCATCGGTTTGGATGCGCCGCCGCACCTCGGGGTCCGCCGTCTGGAACCGCCCTTCTCCGTGCGCGATGGGAACCGGAATCGGCTCGCCGGGGCGCGCGCCTCTCGCGAACCATTCGCGGCCGGGCCCCTCCTCGGCGCGGACCCAGACCCAGCGGCAGAGATACCCCTCCCGCCTCGGGGCCCGGTTGGGAGCGAGGGTCAGCTCCACGTGTCCGGGACGGAATCCGGGAACAAGCCCCGCCTCGACCAGCACCTGCGCGCCGTTGCAGATTCCGAGAACGGGCTTCCCGCGCGCGGCCTCGGAAGCGATCCGGTCCACGGCGTTCAGCTTCGCGGCCACGGCGCCCGCGCGGATCCGATCTTGAAATGCGAATCCGCCGGGAAGCACGAACGCGTCGAACCCGCTCCATACGGAATCGGGCTCGTTCCAGCGCACGATCCTCGCCTCGAGGCCGACCGCCTCGAGCGCGCGCGCCGTCTCGTACTCGCAGTTGACTCCGGGAATCTGGACCACCGCCGCGCGCGCCATCGTCACTCCACCATCGGCGCAAGCGCTTCCGCGTGGATCCGGGCGAGGGTCTCGAGATCGAGATCCACGAGGGGGCGCCCGCCGTCGAGGAGCCTGAAGCGCGGCTCTTCGAGCGTTCGACCCACCATCGTCGCGTCCACGCCGCTCCGCTCGAAGAGCGCCAGGAAGTCGGTGAGCTTCTCCTTCGACACCTCGAACAGGAAACCCGGCGCCTCGGAATAGAGCCTTGCTTCCGAGGACATGCCCGGAGGATCGCCGATTCCGGAGATCGGAATCTGGAGGCCGATTCCCTGGGACGCGTACCCGCCGAGCGCCATCTCGAAGGCTGCGATCGCGAGGCCTCCCTCCGCGATGTCGTGGCAGGCGAGGGCAAGCCCCCGGCGGACCGCCTCGAGCGCCGCGTAGATGCGCCGGCGCTCGCGCTCGAAATCGAGGTCGGGGATCGAGCCGTCCGTTTTGCCGAGGAGGGCGTGGCGGAGCTGGGAGGCTCCGAGCCGGTCCTGTCGCGCCCCGCTCAGCACGATCACGCTTCCGCGCCGCTTGAGCGCGCCCGTCGTCGCGACGCTCCAATCGTCGAGCACGCCGAGCCCCGCCACGATCGGAGACGGCTCGATGGATCGCCCGGAGGAGCCTTCGTTGTAGAAGGAGACGTTCCCGGAGACGATCGCGATCGGAGGCCCGCCCGGACCGTCCGGGCCGAGCGCCCGGGCCGCGTCGCCCAGGCCGCGCACGCTGCGGCCGAAGTCGCCGAACACCTCGGGATCCTCCGGGTTCCCGAAGTTGAGACAGTCGGTGAGCGCGACCGGCTGAGCGCCCACGGCGACCAGGTTGCGCAGCGCCTCGCACACGACGTGCGCCGTCCCCCAGTACGGGTCCGCGGCGACCCACCAGGGGTTCCCGTCCACGGTCAGCGCGCAACCCAGCTTCGATCCGGGGACCGGCGCCATCACCGACGCGTCGGCTTCGCCGGCGCGGATCACCATGCGTCCCTGCACCTCGGTATCGTAGAAGCGGACGATGGGCTCGCGCGATGCGAGGTTCGGCGTCCCCACGAGCTTCCGGAGGAGCGCTTCGTGATCGTGGACCGGCGGGAGCGGCTCGGGAGCGCCGCCGCGCGGCCGCGGCCGCTCGGGCCGGCGGTGCTCGATCCCCGCCGTGATGACCTCCACCGGCGAGTCGCACACCGGCAGCCCCCCGCGGAGCATCCGGTACCGCGAATCCGACCGCACCCGTCCCACGACGGCCGCGCGGGCGCCGTCGTAGACCTCGGGAAGAGCGAACGTGACGTTGTACCACTGGAGCACCCGGTCCGCGACGCGTTCGGGGACCACGAGGGCGAACCGCTCCTGGGTCTCCGAGCAGGCGATCACCTCGGAGGGGTATCCCTCCCTCGCCGCGGGGACGCGGTCGAGGTCCACGTCCATCCCCAAGCCTCCCGCGGCCGCAAGCTCCGAGGACGCGCACGCGATGCCGCCCGCGCCCAGGTCCTTGAATCCCGCGACCACGCCCTCTCGGTGAAGCCAGTCCAGCACGGCGCGGTTCGCCTCGAGGAGCACCCGCTTCAGGAAGGGATCGGGCACCTGCACGTGGCCCCGCTGCCCCTCGGCGCTCTCCTCGAGGACCGCGGACGCGAAGGCCGCCCCGCCGAATCCGGTCTCGTCCGTCGGCTTGCCCACGAGGATCAGGACGTAGGGCTCGCGCCTCGCCTCCTCGGGAACCCGGCTCCGCACGATCCGGTCGAAGCGGACGAGCCCCAGCGCCACGACGTTGACGAGGCAGTTCTCGTCGTAGCGCGGCGAGAAGAAGACGTCCCCTCCCAGGTTCGGCACGCCGAGGGCGTCGCCGTATTGCCAGATCCCGTCCACCACGCCGCGCACGATCTCGCGGACCGTGGAGCCGCGGGCGCCGTCGGGATCCCCGAAGCGGAGCGCGTCCATGACGCCCACCACCTCGGCTCCCATGCACGCGACGTCGCGGACGATCCCGCCGATGCCGGTCGCCGCTCCCTCGACCGGCACGACCTGCGAGGGATGGTTGTGGCTCTCGTGGGCGATGACGAGCGCGTATTCCACGCCGTCGTGTGTCCCGAGGCGCACGATCCCCGCGTCTTCCCCGGGACCGAGGATGACCCATGGGCTCTCGGTCGGAAGGTATTGCTTCAAGACCCATCGGCTGCTCTTGTACGAGCAGTGCTCGCTCCACATCGTGTCGAAGATCGTGGCCTCGACGCGGGTGGGGTCCCGCCTCAGAAGCTCCAGCATGCGGCGCGCCTCGCCCGGGGTGAGTCTCAGACCCGCCTCCGCGATGAGGGCCTTGAGCGAGCGGTCGTCCGCCCCGCTCATGGGCACGATCGGGGTGTTAATGGCTTGAGGCAACCGGCTCTCCCAGAACACGGTCGAAGATTTGATTCACGTGACGGATGAAATACCGGGGATCGAAGCACGCCATGAGCGCCTCCCGCGGCAGGAGGCGCGTCACGGCAGGATCCTCAAGAAGCCGCGAGGGGAGGTCGGGACCGTCCTTCCACGCGTCCATCGCGTGCCGCTGCACGAGGGCGTACGCCTCCTCCCGCGACATTCCCGATTCCACGAGCGCGAGCAGGACCCGCTGGGAGTAGATGAGGCCGCGGGTGAGATCCAGGTTGGCCTTCATCCGCTCCGGATCGACCTTCAGG
>JACQPZ010000042.1 GCA_016207265.1 Candidatus Latescibacterota bacterium
ATGCTGGAGGATCCGCTCCTCCGCGGCCGCTTCGCGCTCAGGCTCGGCCGGCTTCTCGAGCTCGCGGAGCGGGAGGTCGCGCGGACGCGCCACGACCCGCAGTTCCATCCGATCGCGCTCCACTATCGCAACCGGTTCCGGGCCGGGCTCTCCCAATACGAGGACCGTTATCGCCGCGACGTGACGGGCGCCTTTCGCGCGGTGTCCGGCGCCGGCCAGGCCCGGCTCATCACCTGTGCCGCCACCCATGGGTTCCTCCCGCTCATGGACCTGGGACGCGCCTCCTGGCGCGCGCAGATCGGGGTCGCTTCGCGCGAATTCGAGCGGCACATGGGATCCCGTCCCGAGGGGATGTGGCTCCCCGAGTGCGGCTACGCCCCGGGCGTCGAATCGGTGCTCGCGGAGTTCGGCGTTCGCTTCTTCGTCGTGGACTCGCACGGCATCCTCCACGCGTGCCCGAGACCCGTCCCCGGCACGTTCGCGCCGTTCCGCACGAGGGCGGGGGTCCATGCGATCGGAAGAGACGCCGATTCGTCGCGGCAGGTGTGGAGCGCGACCGAGGGTTATCCGGGCGATCCGGAGTACCGCGAGTACTACCGCGACCAGGGGTTCGACCTTCCGCTCGAGGAGGTCCGGGAGTTTCTTCCCTCGGGCGGGACGCGCACGCATCTGGGGCTCAAGTACTATCGGATCACCGACCGGCGAGGCACCCCACGGGAGCCCTACGACCCCGCGCGCGCGTCTCTGCGGGCGAAGGGGCACGCGGCACACTTCGTCGCCGAGAGGGTCGCGCAGGCAAGGGACGCCGCGGAGCGGCTCGGCCAGCCCGCGCTGCTCGTCGCGCCCTACGACGCGGAGCTCATGGGGCATTGGTGGTACGAGGGGCCGGAATGGCTGGGCTCCGTGCTCGATCTCCTCGACGATCCGCGGTCCGCCGTCGAGGCGACCGATCCGATCGACGCGATCGGGCGGATCCCGAGAGCCCCGGAAGGAGACCTCCATCCGTCGAGCTGGGGCGAGGGCGGGTACGCGGCCGTCTGGGTCGATCCCTCGAACGATTGGATCTACCGGCATCTCAATCGCGCCGCGGAGCGGATGGAGGAACTGGCGCGCGCGGGAGACGGAGGCGACCTACTGCGAGGCCGGGCGCTCCGGCAGGCCGGCCGCGAGCTCCTGCTGGCGCAGGCGAGCGATTGGGCCTTCATCATGCGGGTAGGAACGCTCGTCCCCTATGCGATCCGTCGGACCGAGCTTCACCTCCAGCGATTCGGAGCCCTTGCCGACGCCCTCTCCGCGGGGAGGATCGTCGGGGGCCAACTCGAGGAGTACGAGCGGCTTGACCCGGTGTTCCCGGATCTCGATCCGGGCCTTTTCGCTTGACAGTTCATGAGGTCCGCTCGTACCCTCCGCTGCGTTCCCCCCACGGTCCGATTGATCCGAGGATTACAGATGCCGCTTGTTAGGTCGATTCGTGCAGGGATTCTTTTTGCCATTCTCCCCTGGTTCGCCGTGAGCTGCGGAACGAAGGCCCCCACCCAGCCGGGCCTCGACCAATCGATCGTCGCCTCCGCCGGGCCCGAGCGGTTCTTGTCTTCCCCGCAGGGAGAGGCAAGGGAGCTTCTGCTCGACGGCCGGGCCACCGACATCGAGTGGAACATCGCGGGCTCGCCCGCGTACGTGCTCCTGCGCGGGGCGGACGGCGGCGGGGGCGGCGATTTCTACGTGGCGGTCCGGACCCTCTGGAGCTACGACCCGCGATTCGGAGACCTGAAGGCCTTCTACCTGCTGCTTCAGTGGCCGGATCGGAGCGCCGACTACCAGGATCGGCCCATCGTGAACGACTCGATCGATATCCTCGACGACAGCGGCAACCTGCTCGTCGATTGCCGTGCGGGAAACGACGCGCTCGTGCGGCCGCGCTCCTGGCATCGCTCGCCGATCGAAGAAGATCAGGTCGTCATCGAGATCTTCTCGGATTCGCTCGGCTCCTATCCCGCCGACAACTGGCGCTGGGGCGCGGGAACGACCGATCCCATCATCCCGTCATCGCCTGTCGAATTCTTGGGCGCGATTACCGACGGGGACACGCTCGGGGCGACGGTGCATCCGGCCGCGGGTTTCGCCGACGACCGGTGGGATCTCGGCGGCGGTCCGGTGGACGACGTGGGGCGGAAGGGCTACTTCGACAACTTCACGCTCTTCCCGGACGGCATCGTCCCCAATTTCATCGCGTCCAAGGGGACCCGCGACACGAGATTGAATCGCGCGAAGCCCACGGCCTATACGATCTGGAGCTACGTCGCCAAGCCGCTCACCTCCTGCGACAGCCTCAACCCGGCCCGCGTCGACGACAGCGGCATCCGGGACAAGACCTGGAACCCGGGCGACATCGTGCCCAGCCGTCAGCTGATCTTCCCGAGCCTGAGCCAGCTCGACGTGCTGGCTCGAGGTTCCTGGGCGGATGCCAAGTGGGAGCTCGAGATCCGCCGGAACCTCCGCACCTATTTCAAGCCGCCGGGAAGCGAGAACGACCCGAGCCAGTGGGTTCCGTGGTCCGACGATTTGGTTCTCGAGCCGGGTCGGCGATACATGATGCGGATCACGGTGTTCGACGGCTCGTCCACGCGAGGCAGCCGGTCCGCGCTCCTCCCCCTCTATCTGAGGCCCCGGACCTGACCCAGGCATGAGAAGGGATCGTCCATGAGCATCGGCTCCACGAGGATCGCGCCGGGCCCGAGGGCCGAGGTTCCGCACGGCATCGTCTGTGCGCTGCTCTCCGCGCTCCTCGGCTGGTCGGGCGCCGCGACCGCGGAAGCGCAGATTTCGGAGGCCTGGAGCCGCGCCTCGTCGGTCGACGTCTCCGGGGCGCCGGTTTCGCCCCGGCTGGAAG
>JACQPZ010000043.1 GCA_016207265.1 Candidatus Latescibacterota bacterium
CCGCAGCGCGTACAAGGCATACGTGGATAAAAAGATCGCGGCGCTCGGCCTGCCCGTGCCCGACGAGCAGAAGCACCGCCGCTTCCTCTGAGCCAGATCCCCTTGACCGGTCCTACCCGATGACCTAGAATACCGGCTTGCATGAACGAACGGTCATTCATTTGAGGTGACAGCATGACGGTGGCGCAGACGGCGGCGGCCAAGCGGGTCTCCTACCAGCTCGACACGCTCTGGGATTTCGACTACGAGCCGACCCATCAGGAGCTGGAGGCACTGTACGAGACCGCCAAGAAGAACCAGTGGAACGGCTCCACCGCCATTGACTGGAGCCGCCCCGTCGGCCGGGAGGGACCCGTTCTGAACGTCCAGGTCGCCTTTCTCGGCACCAACTTCTTCCCCAGCCTGACCGAAGAGGAGCGGAGGGAGGTGGAGATCAAGGTCTCGGCCTGGCGTCTGTCGCAGTTTCTGCACGGCGAGCAGGGGGCCCTGCTGGTGGCCAGCCAGCTCGTGAACCCGATCCCCGAGCTGGACTGCAAGCTCTACGCGTCCACCCAGGTCGTGGATGAGGGGCGCCACGTCGAGGTCTTCGAGCGGTACGTCAAGAAGCTGCACAAGATCTACCCCGTGGACCCGCTCCTCAAAGGGCTCATCGACGAGATCCTTGCCTCGGAACTCTGGGAGCTGAAGCTCCTCGGCATGCAGATGCTCATCGAGGGGCTGGCGATCGCCGCCTTCAACCTGATGCGCCGCCAGACCGGCGATCCCACGCTCGCCGATCTGCTCGACTACGTGCTCCAGGACGAGGCCCGCCACGTGAACTTCGGCTACTTCGCCCTCAAGCGGTCGATCCCGGCCATGGAGCCGGGCAAGCGGGAGTTCCTGGAGGACTTCGCCTTCAAGGCGTGCGACGCGATGTACGGCCGGAACGAGCGCACGGGCTTCCGGTCCGTGAAGACCGTCTGGGCCGAGATGGGATGGGATGCGGAGGAGATCTGGCGCGACACGATCTCCAACTCCCAAACCCTCAAGGCATTCAACCGCTTGCTCTTTACCGAGGTCCTGATCCCCCGGCTCCAGCGCCTGGGGCTCATGTCCGACCGCATCGAGCCCCGCTACCGGGAGATCGGGCTCCTCGACTGAAGGAGGCAGCTGATGCGGCGCGTGGTGTGGGCGCTCGTGGTCCTGGCTTTCTTCGCCACCGGATGCGCCTCGTTCGGAACGCGGGAGGGCTCTCAGGCGGACTCATCGAAGGAGCAGCAGCGGCCAGCCTCGGGGTACCAGGCGCCCCGAGCCGCCGAAATGTCCCTTCACCTGGGTACATTTCACCGAAGGAAGCCCGCTTGACAGCGCGGATTCATTTCGACTAGCATCTTCCACCACGCCGACGGGTAAGTCGGCGGGCGGACACAGCATGCAGACGGCCAACGTCTTGATTGTCGACGACGACGACGAATTCCGAGCGACGTTCCAAGAGGCGCTCCAGTCCTCGGGCTACCACGTCGAGACGGCCAAAAACGGCGCAAACGCGCTGGAGCTCGCAAGGACTCAGGTCTTCGATGTCGTGCTGTGCGATGTCGTCATGCCGGACATCGGCGGACTTGAGCTCCTGCGGAAGATCAAGGAGCTGGATCCCGCGGTGGACGTCGTCATGATAACCGGCAAGCCGGACGTGACGACCGCAGTCGAAGCGCTCAAGCAGGGCGCCTACGACTACCTCCAGAAACCGCTTCTGCTCGACGACCTCCGAAACCTCATGATCCATCTCGTGGAGCGCCGCTTTCTCAGGCGAGAGGTGGAGACCATGCGGGCCCGGCTGGGTGAACGCGTCCCCATGCCCGAGCTCGTCGGCACCGCACTGGCGATGCAGCGGGTGAAAGAGCTCATTGACCGCATCGCACCGACCGATTCGCCCGTGATCATCGAGGGCGAAAGCGGGACAGGAAAGGAGCTGGTCGCCGCCGCCATTCACCGGCGGTCGCCGCGCCACGATCGGCCCTTCATCGCGGTTAACTGCAGCGCGATCCCGGGCGAGCTGGCCGAAGAGGAATTTTTCGGCCATATGCGCGGCGCATTTTCGGGAGCCGTCGCCGGAGCACCGGGGCTCTTCCGCGCCTGCGACAAGGGGACGCTCCTCCTCGATGAAATCACTGACCTCTCGCTGGCCATGCAGCCCAAGCTGTTGCGGGTGCTCGAGAGCGGGGAGGTACGGCCCATCGGATCCACGACATCGGTTGTCGTCAATGTCCGCGTCATCGCCGCCACGAACCGGGACATCGAGCGCGCGGTGCGAGACGGACAGCTCCGAGAAGATCTGTTCCACCGCCTGAACGTCGCGCGGATCCAGCTCGCGCCCTTGCGCGATCGCGTGGAGGACATCCCGGCGCTGGTCGCGCACTTCATCCATCAGCTGAACGCGCGGTTCAACCGGTCGGTCCGTGGGCTCACGGCGGAAGCCATGGCCGCGCTGATGAATTACCGGTTCCCCGGCAACGTGCGCGAGCTCGCGAACCGGCTGGAAGCCGCCTATATCGTCGGCGGCGATGAGGAGCTCTCGCTGGTCGACTTCCCGACCCTGGCGAGCCAGCAGCGGGATGCACCCCAGGCCGAGGTCCAGCGCCTGGCCGAGATGGAGCGCAAGGCGATTCTTGACGCCGTTCACATGTATGACGGCGACAAGGCTAAGGCGGCACAGGCGCTCGGTATCTCGCTCGCCACCCTCTACCGTCGCCTCAAGCAGTACTAGTTCCCCCCTTAGATCCTTCTCAATTTGAGAATCCCCGCGACCTAGGCGTTTGCCTTCTGTCGCGCGCACTTAGACCGTCTGGCCGCCGTCCGCTTGCGAATCCCGCACTATTCCGCCTCGACAAAAAGGTCAATCTCTGCGCAGAGTTGCCGTTCACCGGACGCTGGCACGGCGGATGCTACAGGAGTACGGCTTCGGGAAGACCGTCTTCCCGCAGCAACCAGCGTGTAGATAGATGATTTACTCCTACAAGGCGCGCGATAAGTTCGGCGAGCCGCTCTGGGGCTCCATGGAGAGCACGGCGCCGGAGCTCGTGGCAGGCTATCTGCGGGAGCTCGGCTACTTTCCGATCCAGGTCGCGGAGCGCGCCGAACCGCTCATGGAGAAGTGGCGCGAGCTCTTCCGCCGGATCAAGGCGAAAGAGCTGATCACGCTCACCCGTCAGATGGCCACCCTCTTCGGCGCGCACCTGCCGCTGACGACCAGCCTCGAGGCGATGGAGAAGCAGACGGAGAACCCCGTCTTGAAGGAGATCATCGCCGCCATCCGCCAGGACGTCGCGGGCGGCAGTTCGCTCTCCGAGGCGATGAAGAAACACCCGAAGGTCTTCTCCGAGCTGTACGTCAACATGGTCAAGGCGGGGGAGTCCTCGGGCATGCTCGACAAGGTCATGAACCGGCTGGCGACCCTCGCCGAGAAGGAGGGCGAGACGCTCGCCAAGGTCAAGTCTGCCACGCGGTACCCGATGATCGTACTGAGCATTATCCCGGTGGCCTTCATCGCTCTCGTGACCTTTGTGATCCCGAAGTTCGAGGCGATCTTCGCCAAGTCGAAGGCGACGCTTCCCTTGCCGACGCGGGTGCTGATCGCGACGAACCAGTTCTTTGCCGCGTACTGGTACATCCTCCTGGGCGTGACGTTCGTCGCGGTCGTGCTGATCCGACGGTATCTCGCCACCGAGCACGGACGGGCCCAGTGGGATCGGCTGAAGATCCGGCTCCCAATCATCGGCCCGCTCTTGCTTAAAGGCGCGCTCTCCCGCTTCACGCGCGTCTTCGCCACGCTCGAGGCCTCCGGCGTGCCGATCCTCAACACGCTCGCCATCGCGTCAAAAACGGTGGACAACCGTGCCATCGCCGCCGTGATCGACCGGGTGGCGGAGAGCGTGAAGGAAGGCAAAGGGCTCGGCGCCCCGCTCCGCGCGAGCGAGTTCTTTCCGCCGGTCGTGACCCAGATGATCTCCATCGGCGAGGAGTCGGGAGAGATGGAGGCGATGCTGCTGAAGGTGTCGGACTATTACGATTCCGAGGTGGAGGAGGCCATCAAGGGCCTGGTGAGCGCGATCGAGCCGCTGCTGCTCGTGGCGCTGGCGGGCGTCGCGCTCATCTTTGC
>JACQPZ010000044.1 GCA_016207265.1 Candidatus Latescibacterota bacterium
AGGCCGGTCGGCCCAATCCGCGTGACGAGACGCTGGAGCTGCTCTCCGAGCGCCTCATCACGGACCACGACTTGATCCCGCGTGAAGGGACCTTGCTGGTCGCCGTCTCGGGCGGGCCCGACTCGATCGCGCTCCTCGATTTTCTCGCACAGTTTCGGGAGCGGACTGGCCACCCCAACGGCGGGATCGCGGTGGGCCACGTGAACCACGGGCTCCGTGGCGAGGAATCGGACGCGGATGCCGCGTTCGTCGAGGCGGTCGCGGGACGGATGGGCCTGCGGCATCTCTCCGTGCGGGTCGAGCCGCGGCGCGGCGCGGGAGGCGAGTCGGCCGGCGCGGGAGGCACGCGTGCGCCCGGCGCCCGCGCCCGCGGCGAATCCCCCGAGCAGGCCGCGCGCACGGCTCGATACGGTGCCCTGCGCGAAATGGCCGAGCGGATCGGAGCGGACCGGATGGCGGTCGCCCATACCGCGGACGATCAGGCGGAGACGGTGCTCCTCAGGCTCTTCCGCGGCTCCGGGCTTACGGGGCTCAAGGGAATGGCTCCGGACCGCCGCGTGCACGGGATCCGGGTCGTGCGGCCGCTCCTCACGACGCCCCGCGAGCAGGTGCTCGAGTACCTGAAGCGCCGCGGCCTCGAGTACCGCGTGGACTCGACCAATCTCTCCGCCGATGCGCGCCGGAATCTCATCCGCCTGGAGATCCTCCCACGTATCAAGAACGCCGTGAACCCGGCCATCCGGGAGACGTTGCTACGCGAAGCGGCGCTCTTCGCCGAGGCGGACGGCTATCTCGCGGAAGCGGCGGAGAAAGCGCTTCCCGCGATCATCCGAACGCGGGATCCGGGCAAAATCGCGCTTGATGCCGGGGGGATGCTCCGGTACCCTCAATTTCTGCGGAAGTACCTCTTCCGCCGAGCCTTGCAGGAGTTGAACGGGGAAATCCTCGACCTTTCGACGGCTCACATCGAAGCCCTCCTCTCGCTCCTCACGTCTCACACCGGCCGATCCGCGCATATTGCGATGGGCATCCGGGCGCGGCGCGAGCGTGAGACCGTGGTGCTCGAGCTGCCGGATTTCGAATCGCGGCCAACCGCGCCGCCATCCAAGGGTTGAGGTACACGCGATTCGAGCCGATAACTCGTCCGACGTCCCGGCGCGGATCCCAAGCTGAGGAAACGACCCGACGCATGAACCGAACAATTCGAGATAAAGACCACACGATGGCGCGGAAGCAGTCGGGACCGGCGCCGCGCAAATCCGCCCGGCCGCCGCGGCCCCCGCAGCGCAAGCAGACGCCGTTCGGACCGGCCAAGCCGATCCGGACCGCGCTCCTGTGGCTCATTCTCGTTCTGGGCGTGATTCTCTTCGTGCAGATCTACGGCGAGATCAAGGCCAAGACGCACGAGATTCCCTATTCCGAATTCCTCACGCAGGTCGAGGGCGGGAATCTCAAAGCGGTCACGATCGTGGATCGCGAGGTCGTGGGCGAGCTGAAGCAGAGCGCGCTCACACACGAGGAGGGGCGGCCGACCTCCTACGTCTTCTTCAAGGTCTACCTTCCCGCCGAGGACAAGGACCTGGGCCGCGCCGTGCTCGCGAAGAGTCCCGATGCGACGGTGAATTCCAAGCCCGCCAGCATGAACTGGTGGAGCCTCGTCCTCTCGTACATCCCGTTCGTCGCGCTCGTGGTTCTCTGGATGGTCATGATCCGCCAGATCCAGTCGGGCGGCGCGAACGCGATGAAGTTCGGGAAGAGCCGCCCCAAGGTGGTCATGGAAAACAGCCCGAAGGTCACCTTCAAGGACGTGGCAGGCGCGGACGAGGCGAAGCAGGAGCTTGAGGAGATCATCGAGTTCCTGAGGGAGCCGAAGAAATTCCAGCGGCTGGGCGGACGGATCCCCAAGGGGGCGCTCCTCCTCGGCCCTCCGGGCACCGGAAAGACCCTCCTCGCGAAGGCGGTCGCCGGCGAGGCGGGCGTTCCCTTCTTCTCGCTCTCGGGATCGGATTTCGTGGAGATGTTCGTCGGCGTGGGCGCCTCGCGCGTCCGCGACCTCTTCGATCAGGGCAAGCGGAACGCCCCGTGCATCATCTTCATCGACGAGATCGACGCCGTGGGGCGACATCGCGGCGCGGGATTGGGGGGCGGACACGACGAGCGGGAGCAGACCCTGAACCAGCTCCTCGTGGAGATGGACGGTTTCGAATCGAACGACGGCGTGATCCTGATCGCGGCGACCAACCGCCCGGACGTGCTGGACCCCGCGCTGCTGCGTCCCGGCCGCTTCGACCGGCAGATCGTGGTGGACGTGCCGGACGTGCGGGGTCGCGAGGGGATCCTGCGCGTCCACACGCGCAACATCCCGATCTCCGACGACGTCGTCCTGAACACGATCGCCCGCGGGACGCCCGGGATGGTGGGCGCCGATCTCGCCAATCTCGTGAACGAGGCCGCGCTGCTCGCGGCGCGCCGCAACCACAAGAAGGTCTCCGGGCAGGATCTCGAGGACGCGAAGGACAAGGTCATGATGGGCACGGAGCGCCGCAGCCTCGTGATCTCGGACGAGGAGAAGAAGAGCACGTCGTATCACGAGGCGGGCCATGCGCTCGTCGCGTATCTCCAGCCCGGGAGCGACAAGGTCCACAAGGTGACGATCATCCCCCGCGGCCGCGCGCTCGGCCTGACCGCGTACCTGCCGCAGGACGAGCGCCATTCCTTCTCGCGCGAGTACTGGCTCAACGTGTTGACGCATCTCATGGGAGGTCGCGCCGCGGAGCAGATCGTGCTGAACCAGCTCACGACGGGGGCACAGGACGACATCCGCCGCGCCACGAACATCGCCCGCCGCATGGTGTGCGAGTGGGGAATGAGCGACCGCCTCGGTCCGCTCACGTTCGGGGCGAAGGAAGAGTTCGTCTTCCTGGGCCGAGAGATCTCGCAGTCGCGCGATTACAGCGAGAAGACCGCCATCATGATCGACGAGGAGGTTCGGAGCCTCGTGGACGGCGCCTCGAACCGCGCGCGCCAGCTCCTCACGGACAATGTCGAGAAGCTCCACGTCCTCGCCCACGCGCTCCTCGAGCGGGAGATGCTGGACGGCGAAGAGATCGAGAAGCTCCTCCGCGGCGAGAAGCTCGAGCCGCTGAGGCGGAGCGGCCCGACCGACGGGACGGAGCAGAGCGACGCCGCGCCGGAGGAGGCCGACGGAAAGCAGACGGCGCGCGCCGGAGCCCCGGCGCCGCGAATCGCCCCCAGCGAGAGCCCGGGCGTGGCGTGATCCCGTGCGCTTCGCCCCCGACGCCGCACCCGACGATCACCGCTCCGACGCTCGCAGCAGACCGCGCACGTTGACGCACGTCTTCGCGCACCGATCCGGCGAATGGGATCTGCGCGTCGAGCCCCGCGTCGTCGGCATCCTGAACCTCACCCCCGACTCCTTCTACGACGGCGGCCGGTACGGAACGCCCGAAACGGCGCTGGCCTACGCGGAGCGGATGGTCGAGGCGGGGGCCGACGCGATCGACATCGGCGGCCAGAGCACGCGCCCCGGCGGTACACCGGTCCCGCCGGAGGAAGAGTGGCGGCGGATCGAGGCTTCCCTCTCCCTCCTCGCGGCCCGCGTCGTGATCCCGCTCTCGATCGACACCTACCACGCCGAGGTGGCGCGGCGCGCGCTCGATGCCGGCGTCTCGATCGTGAACGACGTGAGCGGCCTCGAGGTGGATCCCTCGATCGCGGACGCGGCGGCCCGTGCTGGGGCGGGGCTCGTGGTGATGCACTCGCTCGGAGCCCCCGCGGATCTCCACGCGCCGCGGGAGTATGAGGATGTGGCCCGGGAGATCCGGGACTCGCTCGCGGAGCGGATGAGCCTCGCCCAATCTCGGGGCGTTTCCCGCGAGCGGATCGCGCTCGATCCCGGCATCGGGTTCTCGAAGCGCGCCGATCAGAGCATCGAGGCCCTGCGGGGAATCGGGCGGCTCCTCGAGCTGGAACGGCCCATCTACGTCGGGCTCTCGAGAAAATCGTTCCTCGGCGCTCTCACGGGCGCGCCACCGCAAGGACGCCTCGCCGCCGGGCTGGGGGCCGCCGCGGCGGCCTACGCGCTCGGTGCGCGGGTCTTCCGAACGCACGATGTCCGCGAGACGGTCGAGTGCGTCCGGGTGGCACGGGCGCTCTTCGCCCCGGCACCCGCGGGGGCGGCGGCCGTCGGATCCGCCGCCGCGTCCGTCGCGTCGGAACCCCCCGCCGGGTCGGCATCGGTCGGAGTCGCACCGTGATCGCGATCAAGCCGCAGATCCTTCTCGACGTACTCGACATCCTGATCGTGGCGTTTCTCTTCTACCGCCTCTTCGCCATGATCAAAGGGACCCGCGCGTCCCAGATGTTCGTCGGGCTCACGGTGATCGTGTTCGTATCGATCGTCGCCCAGTGGTTCCGCCTGAACGCGCTCAACTGGATCATCGGGAGCCTCAAGACGGTCTGGGTGATCCTCTTCGTCATCCTCTTTCAGCCGGAGCTTCGCGCGCTGCTCACGCACATCGGCCAGAACCGGCTCCTGCGAGCCCTGATCCGCGTCGAGGGCTACGGCGTCGTGGGAGAGATCCTGAAGGCCGTGGAAGAGATGAGCGAGGAGCGGCGCGGCGCGCTCATCGTGGTGGAGCGCGACATGGGGCTTCGAAACTACGTCGAGACCGGAACGAAGCTCGAAGCGACGGTAAGCTCGGAGCTTCTCGAGACGATCTTCACGCCGCACTCCCCGCTCCACGACGGAGCCGCGATCATCCGCGGCGATGAGATCGTGGCGGCGGGCTGCATCCTCCCGCTGAGCCAGACGCGGGGGCTCTCGCCGCTCCTCGGCACCCGGCACCGCGCGGCGCTCGGCCTTGCGGAAGAGACCGACGCGGTCGTCGTGGTGGTCTCGGAGGAGACGGGGGCGATCTCGATCGCGCACAAGGGCGAGCTCAAGTGGAAGCTCGACTCGGGGCAGCTCCGGAGCGAGCTTGCGGCGATCTTCAATCCGAGACCGGAGGAGAGCCCGGCCCCGGAAGAGGTGACGCAGGAGAGCTAGGCCGCGGGGACAGCCTGCCGCGCAGGTAGCCCGTCAGATACGCCGTGTCGTACACGATCTTCAAAGACGGCACCGCCACGACCGCCTCGAGAATCCCCACCCGGCCCGCCCCGCGCCGCGCCTGGCCCACGACGAACGCCGCCGCACCCGCCGCTAGCACCCACCAGGCGGCGCGGATCGAAACGCCGAGGAGTGCCAAGGCGGCGCCCAGCGCGTATTTCGCAGCGAGCGTCGCGTAGAACCATCCCTGGACCCGCGACTCGCCGTCCCCGAAGCCGAAGCGGCGATGCTGCCGGTAGAAGGAGCGCAGGTCGCCGCGCGGCCTCCAGCGGACGCGTGCCTCGGGCTCGAACACGAACGGCGTGCCCATGCGCTTCAGCGCAAGCGCGAACGGCGTGTCCTCGTTGTGGGAGAGCGACTCGTCGAACCCGCCGGCGCGCTCCCACGCCGATCGGCGGAAGGCGACGGAGCGGGTCGAGGGGAGGAAGCGCCGGGGGTCGACCTCGCTGAGGCGCGGCGCCGAGATCACGCCCGCGGCGCGCTCGAACCACGTCGTCCCCGCGGGCTCGTAGAACCCCGCAACGAATCCGGTCTCAGGGTCTCGCTCGAACGGGCGGGTGATGCGCTCGAGCCACTGCGGCTCGACCTCCACACCCGCGTCGGTACAGGCGATGATGGGTGAGCGGGCGGCCCGGATCGCAGCGTTTCGTCCCACGGAGCGGTTCCCCGGGGCGAGGACCGCGCGGATTCTCGGATCGGCGGCGGCGCGCGCCTCGAGACGCTCGAACGTTCCATCGCTCGAGCCGCCGTCCGCGATCACGATCTCGTCGGGCTGGCGGGTTCCCGCGAGCACGGAATCGAGCAGGCGATCGATCGACGCCGCCTCGTTCCGAACGGTGGCGATGAGGGTGACCGGCTCGCGATCCATGCGCGGCCTATCGCGGCGTCTCGCCCGGCCCGCGGGCTATCGCGGCGTCCTGACCGGCCCGCGGCCGATCGCGCCCTGTCGCGGACCCCCGGGTGCTACCAGCCGCCGGGGCGCGTCTCGCAGATCGCGTGCGGCGCCTGCTCCCACTGATCCTTCTGAAAGTAGATGAGCCCCACCCGCAGGAGATCCTCGGACGTGACCCCGTCGATTCGGGCGGGAAGAAGGATCGGATAGTCGACTCCGAGCCCGAACAGCTCGGCGCGGCCGTACTGGAACGCCCGCGTCAGGTCGGAGTCGAGCGACATGAGATAGCTCCCGGATGCGTGGATCTTCGCGTTCTCGAGGTCCGGCGCAAGCTCCCCCACCAGCTGGAGGAGCGCGGCCTTCTTGATCTGGCGGTAGAGCAGCTTCACCATGTCCTGTTCTTGGAGCGGGCCGCCCACCGTGATCGAGGCGATGATCGGGGATTCGTCGAGCGCGTGGGAGACGATCGCGTTTGCGCCCTTCGCCCCTCCCGTCTTCATGATGTACTGCTCCAACCACCCCTTCGGTCCGCCGAGGAGCGATGCGATGACGTAGAACGCGCTGATGTCCGGGCTGCGGGCGGGCGGTCCATTGAAGGCGACCGAGACGGTCGAGTTCGAACCCTGACCCAGCTCCCATTTCTCGCGGACTCCGTCGAAGTAGCCTTCCTGCGCCACGGTTCCCGGCCGGAACGGACTCGCGGAAACATCACGAAACGCCTGCTCCACGACGGGCTGCGCTTCCGCCATGTTCAAATCGCCGATGATGCAGACCACGATGTTCGGCTGGACGACGAATTTCCGGTACCAGTCCTCCACCGTCGCGTGGGGCATCCTCACGAGCGTTCGATGCGATCCCAACGAGGGCAGCCGGTACCCGCTGACTTGGTACTTCGTTGGGAAGATGAGCCTCTCCCGTTGCGCCTGGTCGTCCTGAAGCCATCGGTCCAGCGCCTCGAGCACCTGGATTCGCGTCGCGTCCACGGTCATCGTATCGAGGTCCGGATGCGCGAACATCGATCCCATGTGCTGAATCGCCTCGCGCCAGGAATCGGACGGGACCACGACCGCGCACCCCCACATGTCCCGGTCCTGGCTCGAAACCAGCGCGCCCATTCCGGCAAGCGATTGGCGGTACGTGAGCCCCGGCTCCTTCGGATCGTTCGAGTTGAGCAGCGTTTCACGCAGGAGGGCGGTCGCCCCGTTCGTGTCGTCGCTTTCATACCGCACGCCCCCCATCAGGTAGACGGCGACCGCGACGAGCGGCGCGCTGTGATCCTCGCCCGTCAGAAGCCTCGCCCCGCCCGGGAGCACCACCCGCGCGACGCGCGAGCGGCCCGCGTCGATCGGCTGCGGGGAGATCGCCTTGAGCGGCGCGTCCAGCCGCGACGTCCGTTCCGCGTCCGTGCTGGCCGGGACCTGGGGTCCGATGCGGAACGCGGCCTCGAAGACGGCCTGTTTGTCGCGGACGCGCCGCTCGAGAGCGGAGGCGCCCACATTCGCCGTCACGTTGTCCGGCCCCATCACCACGAGGACCGCCTTCTTGAGATCCAGGTACTTCCGCGCGACCGCGGTCAGATCGCCCTTGCGAACCGCCTTCAGCCGATCCAGGTAGACTTCATCGGATCCCGACGCTCCGCGGAGCACTGCAAGGGCCGTCGCGCCGCCCACACCGTTGAGGTCAGCCCGGGCGAGCAGATCCCGCCGCTCGACGTGCCGCAGCGCATCGACGAATTCCTCATCCGTGATCGGGCCGGAGCGTGCCTGCTCGATCAGCGTGAGGAGCGCGTCCTCGCCCCCCTCGAGCCTCGCGGGATCGACGATGAGCGAGATCGAGACCGTGCCGCCGTCCGTTTCGATGTCGTGCGCACCCTCGACCGATGAGAAGTCGGCCGAGCCGGAGTTGATGCTTCGCTCCGCGCGCGAGGTCGGGCTGTCCACGAGCATCGCCATGAGAAGATCGAGCGCGATGGCGTCGCCGGTTCCCCACGCGGGCGCCGGGAACCCGACCGAGATCGTCGTACCGCTCGTGCGCTCGGGGCTCCGCACGACGAGGCACCGCGGACCCTGGGTTGCCTTCTGGCGGAATCGCGAGCGCGATGCCGCCTTTCCGCGCGGCATGTCCTGGAACGCCGCCGCGATCATCGGAACGACATCTTCCGCGGTGACGTCGCCCGTGATGACGACCGTCAGATTCTCGGCGACGTAGTGGGTCCGATAGAAGCGCTCGACAAGGGTCGGTGTGAGCGCGGAGATCTCCGGCTCGGGTACCGCGAGCGGGGCGGCGAGCGGCGTTCCCTTGTGAAGCTCGGCGCGGACCGCGTTCACGGCCGCGCGGGCGGCGGAAGAAAGCGTTGCGCGGACGGCCGATTGCACGCGACCCTTGGCCTGATCGACGACCGGCGCATCCAGCTGCGGCTGGATGAGCCCCTCGCTCAAGAGCGCAAGACCCTGCGTCACCGATCGCGCCGGGACGGTCACGTCGAAGTAGGAGTAGTCGTAGCCGGACTCGCTCTTGAACCTCCCGCCGAGGGCCAGGAGCTCCTTCTGCAGCTCTCCGCTGGGATGCCGGGGCGTCGCGTCCATGACGCACTGGGCGGCCAGCGCGGAAATTCCCCGATC
>JACQPZ010000045.1 GCA_016207265.1 Candidatus Latescibacterota bacterium
CCGGCACCTAGAAGACGATGTACACGTCGTCGTCGCTCGATGTGTTGACGGGGACGACGGCGGGGTCCTGCCCCTCGAGCCCGCGCTCGAGGTAGAACTGATCGTTGATGATCTCGTCCTTGTAGCCCTGCTCGGGGATCCGCAAATCCACGATGGAATCCCGGGTCGCCGCGGCGCGAACGGGGACGCTCGCGACCACGGAGGACGCCGCGGGCGGACGCGACGCGACGCGCCCCGCGGGGATCTCCGGAGCGGTGGCGGGCGCTTGGATCTCGTTCACGCCGGGGCCCGTGTCGGGCACGGGGTTCACCGCGGTCCGCGGCTCGGTTCCACGGACCGGCGCCGAGCCCTTGCCGAACGGCGAGAGCGTCACGGCGATCCACACGGCGCACACGGCCGCTCCCGCCATGAACGCCGGGCGGAGCCGGGCCGGGGCAAAGATCTCGCGCATCACGTCCCGGACGCTCGGGCGGAGCCCTTCGCCGGAGCGGATGCGGGCGTACAGGTCCTCGTCGAAATGGGAGCCGGGAGCGACCTGGGGCATCCCCTGGAGCAAGGACATCGTCGCCCTCACCTCGCGGACGCCCAGCGAGCAGCGACGGCACCGCATCAGGTGCGCTTCGAGCGCGCGGCGCTCCTCCTGGCTGATCTCGTCTTCGACGAACGACGAGAACAATGATTCGGCCGACCGGCAGTTCATGCGTCCTCCACATTCAAGTGTGGCTTGAGTCGCTCCTTGAGCATGAGCCGGGCGCGGTTGATGCGGGATCGGACCGTGCCTCCCGGGATGCGCAGGATTTCGCCGACCTCTTCGTAACTGAGCCCTTCGATATCGCGCAGGACCACCGCC
Source organism: Candidatus Latescibacterota bacterium (assembly GCA_016207265.1). Taxonomy (GTDB): domain Bacteria; phylum Eisenbacteria; class RBG-16-71-46; order SZUA-252; family SZUA-252; genus WS-7. Next base: position 851 of record JACQPZ010000045.1, read on the forward strand.
TCGCGGTACCGCGCCGGAATCCGCTCGAGGGCGTCCGCGACCCTCTGTCGAATCTCGGTCGCGTTCAGATCCTCGTCGGGAAGCGGCTTCGTGTCCGGAAACGCGGCGCCCTGGCCCCCGCTTTCGTCCTCCATGGCGTCCAGGCTGAACGTGCCCTTGTGTCGCACGCGGCTCCGGATCTCGTTCTTGGTCAGATTCACCGCGATCGTGAAGATCCAGGTGCTGAACTTCCCGCTCTTCCGGTACCGCTCGCGGTTGCGGTAGACGCGGAGGAAGACCTCCTGGCTGATCTCCTCCGCCCGGTCCCGGTCGTTGATGAATCGGCACACGAGATTCATGATGCGCGCGCGATACCTCTGAACGAGCGCCCGGAACGCGGTCTCGGAGCCCAGCGCGCAGCGCTCCATGACGTCCTCATCGCTCAGCTCGGCGAGTTCGAGCTTTTTCACGAGGCGCAGCTCGTTGGGCACATTGGTCTCCTTGCGAACGGATACACCGCCGGCGGGCGCCCGGTTCCGGAACGGGTTGATACCCTATGGGTTCGAGAAGAGTGTAAGCCCCGGCGGGCTGGACGGGGCGCGTTTCCCGCGGGCCCCGGACTCGGCCGCGCGGGCCTCGCTTTCGAGGCGGAGCGCCCTGCAAACGCGCGCGAGGAGGTGGTGCGCGTCGGCGCCGGCCTCCCGCGATTCCACGGCGCGTCGGAGCAGCTCTCTGGCTAACTCCAATTGCCCCATACGATAACGTATGCGCCCGAGAAGCGCCAGGGCGCGGGCGTTGTTCGGGTCGATCGCCACCGACCGTTCGAGCCTTTGGACGGCCCGCTCGGCAAATCCCTGATTCAGGTCCCTGACGGAAAGGAAGTACAGGCATTCGGAGGTCTCCCGCCCGAGCCCGTCCAGGCGCTGATACGCCCACTCGGCCACGAGGCTGTCGCCGATCTCGGCGGCCGTTGCCCCCAGCTCCGCGTACACCGACGGGCTTTCGATCCCCCGGGCCGTGCCCTCCCTCAGCAGCCGGACCGCCTCCTCGGGATGCCCGAGCAGCACGTAGCAGAAGCTCCCCGCGAGGAGCCGCCTCGGCGATTCCAGAAGGCCGGGGCGGATCTGCTCCAGGGTCCGGATCCCCGCCCGGCGGTCGCCCACGCGGATCTCGAGGTAGGCCACGACGAGCGATTCCTCGCGCGTCCAGGCGCGCAGCATCCCGAGCTTCCGGTAGCAGGCGAGCGCGGGTTTCTCGTCGGCCATCGCCACGAGCGCTCTGGCCCGCACGGGCAGCGCGGCGTTCCGCCCCCCGACCGGCTTGACCGCCTCGAGCGCCGCGCGATAGTGGCCGTCCCTGAGAAGGGACCGGCCGGACTCGATGCGCACGTCGCCGGGATCGATTCCGCGCCGCCTGACCCGCTCGAGGTAGCCATCAAGCGCCTTCGTTTGCCCCATCCGGATCAGAAACGAGGCGTACGCCGAGCAATGCTCCGCGCTCGCGTCGTCCGCCGAGGCGCGGCGCTCGAGGAGCGTCTCCTCGAGTGTCACGTCGCCCAGGCGGCGGGCCAGCTCGATCCCCAGTCCCAGGATCTGGGGGTCGTCGGGATTCAGCTCGAGCGCGAGATCGAGCGCCTGCGATGCCTCTCGAAGCCGCGCGTCTTCGAGCGCCAATCGCAATACGCCGGTCGCGATCCAGGTGAAATCCGGACGCAGGGTGCCGGTGCGCTTCAGATCGGCCAGCGCCGCCTCGTAGTTCCGGTTCAGCTCGTGGGCGAGGGCGCGGAGCGCGTAGAGCTCCGGACGGGCGCCCAGAAGCCGAAGCGGCGGGGTGAGCGCCTTCACGGCGATCGCGGCGTCGCCCGAGCGAAGCATCATCCGCCCGACGAGCATGGCGGCGTCGGCGTTCAGGCTGTCCAGCTTGAGCGCGCGATCCCCCCACTCGAGCGCGCGCGTATCGTCGCCGGCGCTCTCGAGGATCTGGGCCAGCCTGCCCGCTGCGAAGCTGGAGCGCGGGTCCTCGGTGGAGAGCGCCTCGGCCCAGACGGAAGCTCCGTCCAGATCGCCGCTTTCCTGGGCCAGGGTGGAGCGTGCGAGGAACTCGAATTCGGAGGGGATGATGCGGATCAGACCCGGGTCGGCAAAGCCGCTCCCGGCGAATGCCGCAACGAGGAGCAGCGGCAGCGCCCCCGTACCGATCCTTGGTAGCAGGGCCTTGTGGGCTTCGCTCACGGTGTCGTCTCCACGGCAAGGAATAGAGGAAGGCCCCCCCATGGGACCTTCCTCCCCTGTCTCGAGACGACCTTATGATTATAACAGTTCTATGGTTCCGGCTGCAACCGCGAGGCAGCCCAGGGAGATTTCTCGCCCTCGGGCTCGCGACCTTCCCGGCCCTCGTGCGCTGCGCGGCCTTCCCGGACCTGGGGGCCGCCTTCGCGACCTTCCCGACTCTCCCGCCGCTCGCCGCGGCCTTCCCGGCCCGCGCGGCGGCCCTCGCCGCGGCCGCCGTGGCCGGCGTGCGGACCGCGGTCGTGAGGCGGAACCACGGGACCCGGACCGCCTCCACGGCCGGAGCGCCGGCCGCGTCCGCCGCGGCGCCGGCGGCGCCTCTGGTCCATCCGGTCGCCCCGAACCATCTTCTCGAATCGAAGGAGCGCGTCCCGCGCGGCTTCCTGCTCCGCTTCCTTCTTGTTCGCGCCGTGCCCCCGTCCGAGGATTTTCTGATTCACGACGACCTCGACCGTGAACATCTTCTCGTGGTCGGGTCCCATCTCGCTCGAGATGCGGTACTGCGGGTGGGTCTTGAACTCTCCCTGGACGTACTCCTGGAGCATGCTCTTGTAGTTCGCGAGATTCGCGTCGCTCAGGATCTCGTGCACCTGGCGAAGGAGGAGCCGCTCCGTGAGCGTTCGGGCGGGCTCCAAACCGCCGTCGAGATACACGGCGCCCACCACGCCCTCGAGCGTGTCCGCCAGGATGGAGGCGCGATCGCGCCCGCCCGAGCCGGTCTCCGCCTCGCTGAGGAGGATGAAGTTCCCGAGTCCCATGATCTTCGCCGTGCGCGAGAGAATCACGCGGCTCACGAGGAGTGACTTCATCTTCGTTAGCTCCCCCTCGCGCAGCGAGGTGAATTTTCGATACAGAAACTCGTTCACGACGAGACCCACGACCGAGTCCCCGAGGAATTCCATGCGCTCGTTCGATTCCCCTCCCCGCTCGGGTTGTGAGTGGAGGAACGAGCGGTGGGTCAGGGCCTGTCGGGCCAGCTCGGGGTCCTTGAACTTGTAATGGATGACC
>JACQPZ010000046.1 GCA_016207265.1 Candidatus Latescibacterota bacterium
CCTGTACGTGGTCGCGCGGCTCGGGGTCACGGGGCGCGGCGGCGGCGATCCCGGAATCGAGTCCATGCTCGAGCGCTGCCGTTCCCTTTCGCCTCTGCCTCGGTGCCTGGGGTTCGGCATCGATCCCGAGACGCCGCTCGAACGATACCGCGGACTGGCGGAGGGCGTGGTCGTCGGGAGCGCGCTGCTCGAGGCCATGCTCGGCGCCCGCGACGCCTCGGGGCGCGAGCGTCTCCTGCGCACGCTCGCGCGCGGCTTCAGGGAGAAGCTCGGCGGTCTCGGGCCCGCATGAACGCCGCCGCGGGGGTCGAGGTCGTGCGGCCCGCATGAGGGCGGCCGCGTGGGTCGAGGTCGTGCGGCCCGTAAACGTCCTCGCGCTCGCCGCGGCCACGGCCGTGGGGGCGCGACTCTCGGGCGCGTCCGGCTTCTCGGCGATCCTCGTCGTGCCGGCGCTTGTCGCGGCGTTCGGCTACGCGCGGAACGATTCCATCGATACCGAGCCCGACATCCGAAACCACCCCCGACGGCCGATCCCCACGGGCCGCCTGACGAAAGGCGAAGCGCGGGCCCTCGGCTGGGGTTGCCTCGCCGCCGCGGCGGCGCTCATGCTGGCCGCGCATCCGTCCCCTCGGTTCTACGGTCTCTTCGCGCTCGCGGCCGCGCTCCTCTACGCGTACAGCCCGTGGCTCAAGGACCGTGGGGCGTGGGGTCCGGTCACCGTGACGGTCCTCTCCGGGCTCGCCGTCGTCTGGGGCTCCTGGCTCGGCCCTCATCCCGAACGGGCGGTGGCGGCAGCACTCGTCGCGGCCAGCGTGACGTTCGCCCGGGAGTGCGCCAAGGATCTCGCGGATCTCGAGGGAGACCGCGCGGCGGGCAGGGGCACGTGGCCCGCCCGGGCGGGGGAAGCGCGCGTGCAGACGGCCGTTCGTGCGGCCTCGGCTGCGGGGCTCTTGGCCCTTCCGCTCCCGTGGCTCCACGGCGACGTGACCCCGGCGTACGCGTTCGTGGCGATGGGAGTCGGCGCGCCGCTCCTTCTGCGGGCGATCTGGAAAGCGCCCGCGGACCAGGCGTCCGCGCGCGCGTCCTCCGTCGCGCTCAAAGCGACGCTCTACGCGGGGGTCGCGGGACTCTGGCTCGGGGCGCCCCGCTAGATTCCCAGGTTCGAAAGCCTCCAGAGCGCCCGGCCGCCGCTCCGGTCCGATGACAGGAGGATTCTCGTTCCATCGGGCGACCACGCGGGATGGCGGATCTCCGCGTTCGGGAGATCCTGGGCGATGAGCGTCAATCCCCGCGCCTCCCCGAGCGGGCTGAGCGTCCACACGCCCCACCGGTTCCCGCGGTTCGAGGCGATCAGGATCGAGGTTCCGTCAGGGCTGAAGCGCGGATTCCGGTCGATCTGGGGTCCCGTGAGGGGCTGCGGCGAGACGCCGACGGTGAGCTGGATCGGGAGCGTATCCCTCATCGAGAGGCTCCAGATCTGGCTCGAGCCGTCGGGATTCCGGACCGTGAAGCAGAGCCTCTCCCCCGCAGGGTCCCAGTCCGGCTCGGAGGCCGCGAGCGTGCCCGGCGTGAGATAGATTCTTCCGAGGGGAGCCGCGGCGGTGTCGGGAATCAGCACGAGCCGGCCCGAGGAAGGATCGCTCCCCTCCACGTAGACGAGGCCCGGCCTTCCCGGACGCGGCACGGGGCTCCACTCGTTCCCCGCGAGCGACGTCAGCCTGCGCGCGCCTCCGCTCGCGACGTCGCGATACCAGAGGTCCTCGGAGCCTGAGAGATTCGAGGAATGGACGAGGAGCCCGTCCGCGACCCACCTTGGATTCCGGCTCCCGGCGCCGCCCGTCTCCGGCTGAACCTGGATTCCCGATCCATCCTCGTCCGCGACCGCGATCCGGTCGAGCCCCGTCTCCACGACCTGGAACGCGATCGAATCTCCGTGCCAGTCCGGGGAATCGGCCGAAACGATCGGGGAGGGCGTCACGCGGTCCCACACGACGCCGGTGACGCCGACGACGCCGGCGCGGTGCTCGCATCCAGCCAGAGCCGCGAGCATGACGAGAAGCGCCGTCGCCCGGAACCCGATTGCCGCCGTCCCGCTCGAACCCGGGTCGCGCCGCCCGTGCGGTGTCACACGGGCATCCTACCAAGGTCGCACCGAGGCGACAACGTGGCTCGATCCGGCCGCGTTCGCGATCGCCCCCCGCACGCCCGTTCCGCAGGCCATTGGCGGTTCAGAAGAGAGGCCACCGTGCCGAATAACTGGCATGGCGAGGCGACCGGGATCGCGCACGAGGGGCGAGCCCCGCGCCGGCCGCGGCGGCCCGGCAGGACGCTGGAGAAGACCGAGGGCACGATGCTCCTCCTGACCCGAAAGCTCGGCGAGAATATCCGAATTGGGGACGACGTGAAGATCACGATCGTTGAGGTGAAGGGCAATCACGTGAAGCTCGGGATCGACGCGCCTCCCAGCGTCAAGGTCCACCGGGAGGAGATCTACGAGCGGATCCAGCAGGAGAACCGCCGGGCTCAGGGGCTCAAGCCGGAGCCCCCTGACGGCTCCGCGCCCGAGCCCTCTGACGGCTCCGCGCCCGAGCCCAAATGAGCCAGACCTACGAGGAGAATCCCGCCGAGGTCGATCGCTGGCTGAGGCGGTGCGACGAGGTCTTGGCGCTCCTCGACTGCGCGCTCCGGGGGTGCCGGACACAGAGCCACCCCGTCGTCCAGCAGTCGCTGAACCGGTCGATCCGCTGCATGGAGCTCGCGAGCGAGGACGTCGCGGGACGCGTGTTGGGGATCTTCGAATACTGCCTCTCCGAATCGGAGCACGGGCGGTTCGACGAGGCGGCCGAGGTGCTGATCGAGCTCAAGGAGAATTGGGCGCAGGCGATCGCCACCATCCGGAGGGACCGCAGTCGTGCTGCGAACCTCAACTGAAGCCCCGGAGGCCGAGGAAACGCCCATCGCGGAGATTCGGCGTCGGATCCAGGTCGGATACTACGACCGTCCGGAAGTGCGCCGGACGCTGGGCAGGATCCTTCTGCGTCAATTCGCCGTGGAGAGCATGCGGGACAAGCGTCAAGACCCCGAATCCGCTTGACCGGGCGGAAAGGACACTGGTAAAGAGATGACCAGTGCCCCTCATGCCTTGGGACCCTCATGCGGAGCGAGGCGCAGGGAACATGCAGGAGCCCGGCAGGGAAGCCGCGGACGATCTCCAGCGTGCGGATCCGGATGCAAGGGCTCGCGCGGCCCTCAAGCTCCAGAAGGAAGACTTCGGCGCCGAGCTGAGCCGAGCCCTTGAGGATCGGGTCTTCGACCCCGATCCCGAAGTCCGAGTTCTCGCAACCGCGCTGCTTCCCTCGCTGCGCACTTCCGAATCCCCCGAGCTTCTGTTCTCCGCGCTCGAAGATCCCTGCCCGGACGTCGTCGTGTCCGCGGCGGAAGCCCTTGCCGCGCTGCGCCCGCCCCGAGCCGCGGATGCCTTGACCGAGTGCCTGGCCTCGCGGCCGGATCTCGCGGGTCCCATCGCGCTGGCCATGGCGAGGCTGGGAGACTCCGGCGTGGAGGAGCTGCTCCTCGATTGGCTCGGCCAGGAGGAGCCCGGAGTGCAGGTCGCGGTGCTCCGGGCGCTCGGAGCCTGCGGGACCGAGCGATCGGTTCGGGAGCTTTCGAGGTTCCTCGAGGGTGGATCCCCCGCGATCCGGACCGAGGTCTTGTCGGCTCTGGCCTTGATCCGGGAGCGGATCCCGAGCGCCGTCGGCCGCGCCGAGCTTCCGTCCGATCCGGGCCGCTGGCTCGCCGGGCTGATCGAATCCCAGGATCGTGGCGCCGTGCTCACCGCGATCTCGTTGATCGCGTGGCTCCGACCCCAGGGCGGCCCCCGGCTTCTGCTGGGGCTCCTCGAATCGCCGGATCCTTCCATACGCGAGCGGGCGCGGGAAGTGTTCGGCGCCATCGCCGCCGCCGAGGGGGAAGCGGTCCTCGAGGTGATCGCGGAAGCGGCCGACGTCGCTCCGGCGTCCTCCGCTACCGCCCTCGACCGAGTCCCGAAGGCCCGCGAGGCTTCCTCGCGCGCCGCGTGCCGGAAGCTCCTGGCCCACCCCGACGCCAAAGTGAGGGAGCGCTCGGCCGCTCTGGCGGGGCGCTCGGGAGGTCCCGGCATCGCCGAATCGCTCGCGGGGCTTCTCGAGGATCCCGTCGGACACGTCCGGGCTCGGGCGGCCGAGGCGCTCGGAACCCTCCGGTGGGAGAGCGCGGGGGTCGCTCTGGAGCGGCTCCTCAGCGATCCCTATCCAGACGTGCGCGAGGCCGCGCTCTTCTCGCTCCGATCGTTCCGCGACTACGAAGTGGATCCCGTGCGGCTCTTCGCGCGGGCCTCGAGCGTCGGCGCGCGCGCCGCGGCTCTGCGCGCCTGCGATCCCCGCCGCGCCGGGGACGCGTTCCTCCGCGCGATCTCCGATCCGGAAGCCGAGGTGCGGCTGGCCGCAGCGACGAGCCTCAAGGAGCGCGCGCTCTGGCGGGAGGAGGCCGCGGTGCTTCTCGCGGACGAAGACCCGAGGGTCCGGGCGCAGGCGCTCCGCGCGAGGCTCTCCGGCGCGCCCACGCGTTCGCTCGAGCCGCTCGCGCGATTCCTCCACGATGAAGACCCCGGCGTCCGCCAGACCCTCGCGCTCGGCCTCGCGCAGGCGGCGGGGGTCGAGCGCGTCGAGTGGCTGAGGCAGCTCATGCTCCGGGATCCGTGCGTGGCCGTGGCACGCGCCGCCGCGAGGGCGCTCGCGGATCATCACGATCCGCAGACCGTCGGGGCGCTGCTCGACGCCGTCTCGACCGGCAGGATCCCCGTGGCGGCCCGCGCCATCGAGTCCCTGGGTTCCCTGGGGGACCCCGACGCGCTCCCGCGGCTTCGCGCCGTGGCTCGCGGCGGAGATCCCCTGCTTCGCGACGCGGCGGCCCGTGCGGCGGCACGCATCGAGGAGTCCCGGCGGTGAGGATGCGCGGGGCGCTGTCGCGCGGCACGGAGGCCGCCCCACCGACGGAAAGGGCCCTCGAGGCCGCGTGGAGCTTCCTCCGCCACGCGCCGCTCGGGGTCATCGCGATCGACCGGGAGGGGATCATTCTCACGATGAATCCGGCGGCCTCGAGGCTTCTCGGCTACGCGGCCGACGAGGCGGAAGGAGAGGCGGTCGCCCGCGTGTTCCGCGCCCCCCGCGGCGACGGCCACGTCCCGCCCGGCGCGTGCGCGGCTCCGGAGGAAGCGAGGGAGGTGGAAGTGGTCACGCGGTCGGGCGACGTCCTCCCGGTGGGCCTGAGGCTCCTCCCGCTCGAGGCCCTCGACGGATCGCTCCACGGAACGATCGCGATGTTCCAGGACCTGCGCGAGCAGAAGGCGGTCGAAGAGCAATGGAGGCGCCGCGACCGCCTCGCGTCCCTCGGAGCCCTCTCGGCCGGCGTGGCGCACGAGATCCGCAACCCCCTGGCCGGGATCGGCACCTCCGCCCAGGTCCTCAAGCGGCGTCTCGACGTCGGCGACGCGAGGGCGCAGTTCGTGGACCTGATCCTCGAAGAGGTCTCCCGGCTCGACAAGATCGTGACGGGACTCCTCCAGTTCGCGCGGCCCGCGGCGCCGAAGCTCCAACGCCAATCGATCCTGCCCGCGCTCGAGCGGGCGCTTTCGCTCGTTCACGAGGTCGCCGTGCGCCAGGACGTGCTCATCCGCGTGGAGCGCTCGGACGAAGTCCCGCCGGTATTCGTCGACCTCGACCAACTGTTACAAGTATTGCTGAACGTGCTGATGAACGCGCTCCAGGCGCTGGACCGGGGCGGGGAAGTGGAGGTGCGGGTCGGCCCGACGAGGAAGCGGCTCGTGGAGCGCTCGTCCCTGGGGCGCCGCTCCGGGGACCGTCTTTCGTCCGGGCGGCCGGCTCCGCTCCTCGACTTCGTCGAGGTCCGAATCCGGGACAACGGACCGGGCATTCCCGCGGCGGTC
>JACQPZ010000009.1 GCA_016207265.1 Candidatus Latescibacterota bacterium
GATCAGCCCCGCGCCGGAACCCATGACGTCGCGGTCGGCGCCATCAGCAGCATGGAGGACGAAATCCGCACCATCAATCGGCTCACGTCGCTCCGCGGGACGTGGCGTCCGGGCCCCGCGTGGACCATCGTTGCGACCATCCCGTACGTAAACCGCACGCACGAGCATTTCGCGAACGAGTCCGGGTCGCTGGAACTCTTGCGGTGGAGCTATCGCGGACTCGGCGACGCCGAGGTGCAGATCTCCCGGAGCGTCCTCGGCGGGCCGGCCTCGCGTGGGGAGCTACGCGTCCACTGGGGGGCGAAGGTCCCGACCGGGCGACGGAACGTGCCCGAGGTGAACGGGGAGCAGCCGGAGCCGCCCGCCCGCCCGGGGACGGGATCGTGGGACGCGATTCTCGGCGCGACCGCCACCTACGGCGTCCACATTCCGAATCCAGCCGGCGGCGATCGCGCGACCCCGGTACGCGCCATGATCATCGGGCGCTGGAATGGGAAGGGGACCGAAGAGTACCGCGTGGGCCGCGAGCTTCAGGCCCACCTCGCCGCGGACTATCCGCTTTCGCGGGTATTCGCGGTGATGCTCCAGGGAAACATGCGAGTCCGGGAGAAAGATGACGTGGGTCTGACGGACTCGGAACGCGAGAATTCGGGCGGGACGTGGGCCTATTTCACGCCGGGGCTGCGCGCATCGGTGGCGGACGATCTCTCGTTCTACGCGCTCGTCCAGGTTCCGGTCTACCAGCGGGTGAACCGGATCCAGCTCGTCTCCGATTACAACCTGAGCCTTGGGGTAACGCGGGGGGTGTTTTAGCAAGACGCACGGAACTCCGACGCGGCGGTTCGCGGGGCCTCGCGCCCCGCAAACGCGCTCCGCCGCGCGAACGCTCCCGCCGCCTACACCCGCGGAAGCGTGACGCCCTGCTGCGCCTGATACTTTCCCTTCTTGTCCTTGTACGAGATCGAGCAGTCCTCGTCGCTTTCGAAGAACAGGACCTGCGCGATGCCCTCGTTCGCGTAGATGCGCGCGGGGAGCGGCGTCGTGTTCGAGATCTCGAGCGTGACGTGGCCCTCCCACTCCGGCTCGAGCGGCGTCACGTTCGTGATGATCCCGCAGCGCGCGTAGGTCGAGTTATGGACGAAAATGTCGTTGGCGACGAAGTTCTCCGTCTCGGGAACGGTCAGATCGAACACCGGCTCCCAGCCGGCGAAGCGCTTCTCCTTCACGACGTCCCAGAGGATGTCGGAGTCTGCCACCGCGGCCAGCGCCTCATCGCCGAGACGGCGGGCCACGTCGAGAACGATGCCTCGCGGCAGGCTCTGGTCGGGTCGCGTGCCGAGCACGCCGAGACTGCGGAGGGAGCGGCTCTGCGCGCGCGAGGCGCGGCGTAGGAGGGACCACGCCGTCGGTGGTAGTGTGTCGAAATTCGACTTCTGCTGCGGCGCTTCGGAAATGTGCTGTAGAGCCTCCTCCAGCTTCCTCTGCTTCTGGGACCCCGGCAGGAAGCCGATCTCCGCCGCGAAGCGGACGATCTCGTCCTTGCTCGTCACGCAAAGGACGTATGCGCCCCGCCCCGAGGCTGTCGATCGGCGGCGAAGGATGGCCACCACCCCAAACCGGAGCAGGAGATGCTGCACGCCGCGGGCGAGCCGCTCGGAGGTGCTGCAGAATTCGAGATTGATCCCCATCCCACTGATGGACACGCCGCCGTCGCCTGAGTAGAGCGCCCGAAGAAAGCGGGCCAGAAGCGGCCGGGTCAGCTCGAACACAACCGCCGGAACAAACTTCTCGGGCGACTTCACGTTCAGCCCGAGGGTCTGAAGCCACGCGGCCAGGCGGTTCTTCTCCATCACGCCGCCGCGCGCGCCACGGTTGGTGGCGTTGACGGATACCCGTGCGACCGGCCGCGGCACGCAGCCGAAAGACCGTACCGCCTCCGCGAAGAACGCCCGCAGCGCGGGATCGCCGCTCGTGTAGCGCGGCGATGAGCCCGGAGTATCGCACTGGCCATCCGAGAGTAGGAGTCCGAGCAGGTCCACCTCGCAGGCCGGTATTTCCCGCGGGCCGAAGATGGGCAGCCTGCGGGGTACTCCGATCCGGTTGCCGATCGCGAGGTCCTGGACCGCTCGCCAGCCCTCGAACATGAGCAGCGGGTGATTCGGCGTGGCGCGTATGGCACGACCGGTTCGCGTCACGAGCTCGTAAACGGGCAAGAGCCCCTGCGCGGTCCCCTCCGCGATCTCGGCACGCACGACCTTCTGGCTCCTCAGCGAGGCGGTCGAGCCGCTCTGGGGGAGGACGTTCGCAATGTCCGCCCGGCGACCGCTGGACGCGTCCACGACCTGGGTGTCGCCGGCAACGCACTTTCCCACACAAATCGTCATCGTCCGCCGCGGTATGCGGAAATACTCCACGCTTCGCCCAAGCGCGAAGGAATTCGGCGGGACGATGCAGACGTCGCCCTTGAAATCCACGAACGACTTCGGGTCGAACTGCTTCGGATCCACGATCGTGGAATTGATGTTCGTGAATATCTTGAACTCGTCCGCGATCCGGAGGTCGTACCCGTAGGACGAGACGCCGAAGGAGATTGCGCCTTCGCGAACCTGCTTTTCCTCGAACGGCTCGATCATCCGGCGCTCGCGGCACATCCGGCGGATCCATTTGTCGCTCTTGATCATGGGAACCCTCGCTCCATAATGGTCTGGGCGTTCGGTGCGGCGGCCCATTGTGCCATTCCGGAGGCGGGAGTTCCAGGCCATGAGCGGGACGGCGAGATCCGCCACCGGCATCTGGGGGCCGCGAAATGGGGACGCTGCGCGGGTTCGCGGATTGCTGCGCCGCTAGCGGCGGCGATGAAGCGTGCTGGCGTTAGCCCAGAACGTCGCCCACGCGGCGCGCGAGCGTCTCCATGTTGTAGGGCTTGTTGACGAAGCCGCGCACGCCCTCCTCCGTGAGGGCCTGGACGGCGCCCCGCTCGGCGTATCCGGTCGAGATCAGGACGGGCAGTTCGGGTTTGAGGGCGTGGATCGTCCGGAACGTCTCGACGCCCCCGAGACCTGGCATGATCACGTCGAGGAGGACGAGGTCCGGCATGAGCCCCGAGCGGATGCGCTCGATGGCCTTCTCTCCGGACGGGGAGGTCAGCACCGAATAGCCGAGGTGGCGGAGAAGGTCGCTCGCGACTTGGAGAACCAGATCCTCGTCGTCGACGACCAGCACCGTTCCCTTGGAATCGGACATTCGCACTCCCGTGTTCGGACGAACGAAGGGTGTCCCCTCACTCCCAGCACACGCGACGCGCCCTCGCATCGAGGCAGGTAGAGGCTACCTCCCTCGGAGCATCGGCATCCAGGGTCCGAAACTTGAGGCGCCCGAGCCCGAAACTAGAGACTCCCCGGGCCGGTGCCTCGCGTATAATTTCCACCGCATGACCCGTCGGCTCTATCTCGAGACATACGGCTGCCAGATGAACGTGGCCGATTCGGAGCTGATGCTCGGCCGGCTCAAGGGAGCCGGATACCGGCTTGTGGACCGCGCCGATGAGGCGGACGTGATCCTGCTCAACACCTGCGCGATCCGCGAGCATGCCGAGCAGCGCGTCTACGGAAGGCTCGGCGAGCTGAGCCGGCACAAACTCCGCCGCCCCGGCGTCGTGCTGGGCGTGGCCGGATGCATGGCGCAGCATCTTCGCGGGAAGCTTCTCGAGCGGGTTCCCCAGGTCGATCTCGTGGTGGGGCCCGACGGCTATCGTAACTTGCCCGAGCTGATCGAGGCGGCGTGCGAGGAGCCGACCCTCGCCGTGAGGTTGAGCCGCGTCGAGACCTATGAGGACCTGATTCCCGCGCGGGCGGACGGCGTGCGCGCGTGGGTGAGCATCATGCGCGGCTGCGACAAGTTCTGCTCCTTCTGCATCGTCCCCTTCGTGCGCGGCCGGGAGCGGAGCCTCCCCATAGGAGAGGTCATCCGCCAAGTCGAGCACGCCGCCGCGGAGGGATTTCGGGAGGTCGTCTTCCTCGGCCAGACCGTGAACGCCTACCGCGACGGGGACGTCGATTTCGCGGAGCTGCTCGAGCGCGCGGACCGTGTCGAGGGAATCGCCCGGATCCGATTCACTTCGCCGCACCCTTCCGATATGACGGATCGCGCGATCGAAGCGATCGCCTCCTGCCGCAAGGTCCCGCCACAGGTGCATCTGCCCCTTCAGTCCGGCTCGGACGCCGTGCTCGAGCGAATGCGGCGCACGTACACGATGGAAGAGTACGAGGTCCTCGTCGAGAAGCTCCGCCGGGCGGTGCCGGGGATCGCGCTCTCGACCGACCTCATCGTGGGCTTCCCGGGCGAGACCGAGGAGGATTTCAGCGCGACGCTCCGCGCCGTCGAGCGGATCGGATACGAGAGCGCTTTCATCTTCAAGTATTCGCCGCGCCCCGGCGCGCGCTCGGCGGAATGGCCGGAGACCGTCCCGGATCGCGAGAAGACGCGCCGGATCACGATCCTGATCGACCGCCAGAAGGCGATCTCGCTCCGTAAGAACCAAGCGGACGTCGGCTCCACCGTCGAGGTCTTGGCCGAGGGTCCGACGAAGCGGAGCGACATGGAATGGTTCGGGAAATCCATGCACTTCAAGACGGTCGTGTTCCCGCATCGCGAGGAGCGAGTGGGCGATCTCGTCTCCGTCCGCGTCGCGGCCGCGACTCCACACGCGCTGCTCGGTGAAGGAGTCCGGTCCGCGGCGTTTGCGGCGCTCGAGGACGTTCACGCCTGAATCGCGCCGCGGCGCTCCTCCTTCTTCTCACGCTGGTGAATTTCCTCTCTGCGTCCCGCGCATCTGCCGTTTCGCCGCCCGGGCTCCACTACGCGATCGACGTCCGGCTGGATCCACTCCGCCAGCGTCTCACGGGACGCGCGACGATCGGGTACCGGAGCGGAGCCGACTCGGCCCTCCCGTTCATCTACCTCCATGCGTACCCGAATGCATTCCGCGGTCCCCACACGATCCTCGGCCGGGAAGGGGAGCGCTGGGGAGAGGATTACGCGCTCCGCTTCGCGTCGGACCGGGAGCGCGGATGGATGACGATGGATTCGGTATTCGCGGACGGCCTTCCGGCCTCGCTGACGCTGGATGAGACCGTCGCCCGAGTCGATCTGCCGCATCCTCTCGAGCCCGACGATTCCGTGACGCTCGCCCTTCGCTTCGAGGTTCAAGTGCCGAAACCGTTCAACCGCTTCGGACACGTGGGCGAGGCGTATTCGGTCGGACAGTGGTATCCCAAGGTGGCGGTCTACGACGACCTCGGCTGGCACGCGGATCCGTACCACTATTTCGCCGAGTTCTACGGGGACTACGGGACATTCGACGTTGCGATCACGCTCCCCGACCGCTACTGGGTGGGTGCGACGGGCGTTCTTGAGGGCGCGGAGGGAGGGGACAACGAGATCCCGCTCGCCGATGCCGAGATGCCGGGCGACAGCGTGACGGTCGCCATCCGCTGCGTGCCCGCTGACTCGCTTCTCGGACAGTGGCCGCAGATAAAGCTCGAAATCGAGCACGATCTTTCCCCGGCGCGCGGGGGCCGGACGCAAGACCCCCTCGGGGTGACCCGCGAATCCGGGGCGGTCGTCCGCATCCCCCGCGGCGCGCCCGTGCACTACGCATATCGCTGGAGGTCATCGAAGGAGGATTCCCGCGAAGAGGCGGACGAGGCGGGGCGGGCGGGGCCGCTCCGCTGCGTCATCGCGTCCCGCGACACGGCGATCGTCGATACGCTCCGCGCCCTGGCGCCGCAGTCCGCGCCGGGCGACAGCGCCTCGCCGTCGCTCAAGACGCTTCGGTTCCGTGCGGAGCGGGTCCACGACTTTGCCTGGGTCGCCTGTCCCGACTACGTGCGCGCGGACACGACCGTCCTGGGAATCTCGATTCGCGCGCTCGCCTTTCGGGACGATCAACGGCTTTGGAGCGGGCAGAAGGCGATCGTTGCTTCGGCGATCGAGTTCATGTCGCGCGAGGTCGGGCCCTACATCTGGCCCAGCTTCACGAGCGCCGAGGCCTACAGCGGCGGGGGCGCCATGGAGTACCCCATGCTCATCACGAACGAGCCCGACCTCCCTTCGTCGTGGCTCGAGCTGCTCGATCTCACGATCGCCCACGAGCTGGCTCACAACTGGTTCTACGGAATGCTGGGCAGCGACGAGCGCGCATTCCCGTGGCTCGACGAGGGCTTCACGGAGTACGTGGAGCACCGGTACGC